>JARDZQ010000049.1 GCA_029240775.1 Rubrobacteraceae bacterium
AGAGTGGTCCGGGACCCATCTCCGCGCGGATCAGACGCTCCAACACCTCACCCTGCCAGCGGACCGCCCGGTCCCAGTCTCCGAAGATGAGGTGATAACGGTCGGCGAGGTCGTTGTAGAAAGCCGCCGCTACGTCCGTCATCTCCCTCCCCTCGCCACCGAAATGCGGAATGCGGGGGAATCGAACCGCCACGGCCTTACGCAAGGCCGCAAACCGGTTTTGAAGACCGGCCGGGCCACCAGGCCCACGCATTCCGGAGTCTTCCCGGGTCCATTCTAGTACAGGCCGCTAGCGGTAGCGGCGGGTCAAGACCCTCACCTCGCCCGTGCGGCGGGTCACCCCCGCTTCGTCGGAGTACTCGAGCCAGGCCTGGGCGTACTTGCGGCTGGTCCCAAGCCGGTCGCGCAAGCCGGCGAGCGAGATCTCCCCCTCCTCCCGGCACGCGTTCTTTATCTCGTCGAGCACGCCCCCTGCGGCCTCTTTCGAGGCGAAGAGCCTGTCGCCGAGCCCCACGGCATCGCCACGCTTGAGCAGCAACCGCAGAGCCGGGGTGGGCTCCATCGCTGGCGGCTCAGCCCCTGCGCGCCGCAGCCCTTCGAGCATCCCCTCCGCCTCCTTCGCCAGCTCTGGGGGGACGTCCTCGACATCTGGCAGGCCGACGCTGCCGTCGGTTAGCCGGAGCTCGCCACCGCTCGTCATCGCTCCGAGCAGCGCGTCTGCGAGGTCCGCCGCGAGACCGGTCGTGACCCTGGCCTCCGCCACGCTGAGCGCGGGATCCTCCGGCTGCTCCTGCGCGCGCTTTTGGAGCGACACCAACAGCCGCTCCTTCGCGGCCTCCACCTCCGCCGCGAGGGCGTAGAGGTCGCCGATCCTGGTCACTTGCGGGACGCGTTCGGCGGCGACGACCACCTCCTCGGGCGCGCCCGAGACGGCGAGCGAGAGCTCCGCGGCCGTCATCCCCTGTCCGGGGGAGCGGGCGAGGATGAGCGGAACCATCGTTGCCGCGTCCCCGCTCTCGAGGGCCTCGAGCCAGCCCGGCTCGGGCCTGCGACTAACCGGGGCGGCGTCCAGCACCGTACCCCCGCCGACGGTGATCTGGGGTCCGAGCGAGCGCAACACGAAGCGGTCCCCCGGGAGCACTACGAGGGGCTCCTCGAGCATGAGGCGGGCGAGGGAGTTACTCCCCGGGGCGAGCTCCTGCAGGCCGAACAGCCGGATGCGGGCGTTCGTCGCCCGCGTGCCGTGGTGCAGGCGCGCCCGCGTGCCGTGTGCCAGCGGCTTCGCGCCCTCTAAGAGCCCAAGCCGGGCGTCGAAGGTCCTGGTGTGGGGCACGGGCCGAGAGAGAAGGACGTCCCCGGCCTCTATCTCGGCGATCTGCACTCCGGAGAGGTCGAGCGCCGTGCGGGCTCCGGGGTAGGCGACCGTCGCGGGGCGTCCGTGGTTCTGGATGCCGCGCACCCGGGGCCGCCTGCCCGAGGCGGTGTGGAGGGTGTCGCCGGGCCGGATCTCCCCGCTCCACAACGTCCCCGTCACCACGACCCCGATCCCCTTCAACACGAACGCCCGATCCACCGGAAGTCTCGCCAGAGTGCCGGACCTTCCGTCCGGAGGGTCCGCGGCGAGGGCGTCGAGCGCCCCCAGGAGCTTCTCGACGCCCTCGCCTGTGAGACCGCTCACGGGCAAGACGGGTGCCGTTATGCCCACCGAACCGAGCAATTCCTCCACCTCAAGCGCGGCCAGCTCGACGGTCTCCTCATCCACGGCGTCGATCTTGGTGAGGGCTACTATCCCCTTCTCGACGCCGAGCACCCGCAGGACGTCGAGGTGCTCCCTGGTCTGGGGCATGACCCCGTCGTCGGCGGCGACCACGAGCAGGAAGGCGTCGACCCCGGTGGCCCCTGAGACCATGTTCTTGACGAAGCGCTCGTGGCCCGGCACGTCAACGAGGCTCGCCCGGCGACCGCTCGGGAGCTCGAGCTCCGCGTAACCCGGGACTATTGAGATGCCCCGCCGGTGCTCCTCCTCGAGCCTGTCGGTGTCCGTGCCGGTCATGTAGCGCACCAGGGTGGTCTTGCCGTGGTCCACGTGCCCGGCCGTCCCGATGGTGAGCGCTATGGGACGGTCCGGCCCCTCACCCACGCGCTTCCCTCACGGCCCTTACGATGGCCTCCTCGTCCCCTGGCAGGAGCGTCCTCGCGTCGAGCCACAACCGCCCCTCGTGGACGCGGCCCACCACCGGGGGGTCTGCGCCCCTCAAACGTTCGGCCAGGGACTCCACGTCCGTACCAGCTTCGCTCAGGCGGACAGCGAACGACGGCACCTCCAGCGTCGGCAGGGTCCCGCCGCCGCTGCGGGCCACCGACGGCGCCGCCTCCACCTCGAGTCCCGGCGCCGCCCTCGCCAGCTCTCCGGCCAGCCTCCGGACCTTCGCTTCGACCTCAGAGAGAGGAGCGTGGAGCATCTGGAGGGTTGGGACCTCCTCTAGCGCCGTCCCCTCGAGGTAGGCGGCGAGCGTCGCCTCGAGCGCGGCCAGGCAGAGCTTGTCGGCGCGAAGCGCGCGCGTCAGGGGATGGCGGCGCATCGCAGAGATCAGATGCGAAGACCCCGCGGCGATACCGGCCTGCGGGCCGCCGAGCAGCTTGTCCCCCGAGAAGAGGACCAGGTCCGCCCCATCGCGGACGACGTTCCGGGCCCGCGGCTCGTCTCCGAAGGGCAGGAGCGCCCCGCTACCCACGTCGGCGATCACGGGCAGCTCAAAGGTGGCGAGCTCGCTGACGGTCACGGACTCCGTGAAACCCCCGATATCGAAGTTGCTCGGATGGACCCAGAGTATGGCGACGGTGCCCTCGCTTATGGCAGCATCGTAGTCTGAGAGGCGGGTGCGGTTCGTGGTACCGACCTCACGCAGCCTCGCGCCGGAGAGTTCGAGCACCTCGGGGATACGGAAACCGCCCCCGATCTCGATGAGCTGGCCCCGCGAGACGATGACCTCGGCTGTTCCGGAAGCACCGGCAACCAGCGCCGAGAGCGCGAGCAGGGTCGCCCCCGCGCAGTTGTTGACGACGAGGGCGTCCTCGGCGCCGGTCAGCTCCTTGAGCAGGGGCACCGCGTGATCGTATCGCGAGCCGCGACTGCCGGAGGCGAGGTCGTACTCCAGGTTCGAGTAACCATTAGCCGCCTCGACGGTGGCTCCGATCGCCCGCTCGGAGAGAACCGAGCGGCCCAGGTTTGTGTGGAGGACGACCCCCGTGGCGTTCACCACACGGCGCAGGCCCCTGCCCGAGAGTAGCCTCTCTGCTGCGGCGGCGACTGCCCCCTCCGAGGCCTCGGGCTCCTCGCCGGCCCAGATCTCGCGCCGCACGAGATCCAGGACCTCCCTGACGGCCGCAGCGGTCGCCGCCCGCCCGTACCGCACGGCGAGCGCCTCCCCGACGCGGCAACGCAGCACCGCGTCTACAGCCGGCAGCCCCCTGAGCCGCTCTCTCTTTCCTGGCTCCCACATGCGCCGCTCAGTATAACCCGCCGGTGTCCTCGCCCTATGCGAGAAAGACCATTCTCACGCGGCCAGCGCCGGTTTTGGGGGTGGGTCACTGTGCTAAACTGCCCGCGTCCAGACTCTGTCGAGCGGGAGGGAGTTTTCGGGTGGGCCAGGGTACGACGAAGTTCGTCATAGGGGCTGCCGTGGGCGCGGTGGGCGGCTTCGCCGTGGGAACCTTCGCCGCTACACCCGCCGCTCGCTCTGTCGGCCAGTCGGCCCTCGGCGGCCTCGACGTCTCGATCCGCTACCTGGGCCGGACCATGGTGCGGGCCGCAGACGGCCTCGGCTCAGCCCTCGAGAGAGGCTACACCCGCGTGCGGGGGCGCGAGAGATACCTCGAGCACGAGATAGAGGAGCTGCGCGAGCAGATCACGCGCCTCGAGCAACGCATGGATTAGCGCTACCTGAGACTTCGCCTTCGGCGGCCTCAGCACGGCGCCTCTGGCGACTTTCAGCGCGCGGCGGCCTTTTAAGGCCCCGCTTTCAGCTTCTCTTCACGCCGAGGTCCTTACCCGGCTGCGCTTGACACACGGGAGCGACGACCGCGCCTCCTTGCCGATTAGCTGCCGAAGAGGCGCCGGATCCAATCCTGCAGCCCGATGCCGCCCTCTTCGGTAGCCTTCTTGTAGTCGTCGAGATCGTCGGGGTGCACCGGAGCGCCCAGCTCGCCGAGCAGCGCCCTGGCGTCCTCCAGGCGCGAGTCCGGGATGTCGTCCGCGAAGACGGCCTCGACGAGGTAGTTGCCGTTCCAGCGGACCCGGTAGATGCGCAGCCCCCTCAGCTCGCGCTCGGCGAAGCGCCGGTCGAGCTCGGCGGCGGCGCCGCGGGCCTCGTCCTCCAGGGCGAACTCGTAGCCCAGAGCGGGATGCTCCACCTCAGGACGCCTCCATCCTCAGCATCCAGATCCCGGGGTCCCTCACCTCTTCGAGGGTGGGGAGGTTCTCGGGACGCTCCCAGACTCGGTTGAGGCCCTCCATGCCCTGCCTCGTAGCGACGGCGTCGGCGAAGCGCTCGCCGAGCCGGTACTGTTCGATCTTGACGTCCATACCCGTTATGCGGAAGATCGCCGTCTCGAGCGGCGGGCGGTGCGCCCGGCTCCTCGCCATGCGCACCCTGAGGTGCTCGTACTGGGGCACGAGGGCCTCGCCGACGTGGTGCATCACGTAGTCCGAGTAGCCCTCGATCACGGACATCGTGGCCTGCATCTGGTCGAAGGTCTCGCGCTGGGAGCGGCTCATCATGAGCTCGACCGAGCGGCCGCCGGTCCGCAGGTTCTCGGAGAGGCGCCTCACGGTCTCGCGGACGCCGAGACGGTCGGCCAGCGGCGCGATGAGCCTCTCTAGCAGCTCGCCCAGGTGGGCGCGCAGCCAGGGGTAGCCCTCGAACTGCAGAGCGTGAGTCATCTCGTGCAGCACGATCCAGAGCCGGAGGCCGTCCACGGGGACCCCGATCCTGCCCGCAGCGGCGACTATGTTCCCGTCGAGGAAGAAGACCTTGCCCGGCTCGCTGGCCCTCTCGCGCGCGAGCAGCGGGCCGGTGTCGTACTGTCCCAGGACCCTGGCCGAGAGGAACCCGAGAAGTAGCCCGACCTGCGCCGTGAGCGTCGCACCCCCTATAGCCCACGTGAGGTTGTCTGCGCCCGCGGCGGCGCGCTTGAGGACCGGCTCCATGAGCGCCCCGAAGCCCTCGATGTTGAAGTCTATCCACTCGGCGCGATCGGCGACCCTGAGCTGGCGCCCCTTGGGCGGCCCCTGGGGCAGCTCGATGCCCGTGAACCGTGAGAGGGGGTCGAGCGTACGCTCGACCGCCCGCGCGTAGTCGAAGTCCCCGCTGGAGGCCTGCTCCGTGCGCGAGGCGAGCGTAACCGCTATCGTCCGGACCGCGCCCCAGGAGATCATCGCGGGTGCCTCGTAGAAGTCCTCATGTCCTTGAGTATATCGCTGCAAACCCCACGGCGCCGCCTTCATTGTAAGGCGGGCATCCGCGGGTTATATTTGTCTCATGTTCGGTATCGGCGGCCAGGAGATAGTCATCATCGGGCTCCTCTTCCTGGTGATCTTCGGCCCCAGCAAGCTCCCGCAGATGGCCCGCGACCTGGGCCGCTTCGTCGGCGAGGCCCGCCGCTCGATAGACGAGTTCAAGGACGAGCTGACCGCCGCCTCAGACGAAGAAGATAACAAGCGCAAGAAGCGCTAGCAATTCAGCACGCTCCGGCTGACGCCTCTGCTTTCAGCCATCAGCTTCTTTCTTCTCTGGCCTTTCCCTGAGGCGCTTTGCGCGGACGCTTCGGATGGCGGGCCGTGGCCAGAGACGAAGAGCTGCTGAAATGCTATTCCTCCGGCACGTAGAGGGCGCGGCCCAAGGGGTTCTCGTGGTGGCTCCAGCCGCCGGGGCCGACGTTCGCCGTGGACTCCAGGTACATGGCCGTCCGTGCGTCGAGGTTGTCTATGAGGTGGACGAGCAGTGCCTCGAGCGTCTTGGGCCGCTCGGGCGAACCGTACTCCATCTCCCCCTGGTGTGAGAGGAGGAGGTGCGAGAGGCGTAGGGCGAGCTCCTCCGGGAACTCTGGCAGCGCGGCGACGTGCGAGGCCACGAGCCGCTCGCCCAGGACTACGTGGCCGAGCAGGCGTCCCTCCGTGGTGTACGCGAAGCTGCCGGTATTCCAGGAGAGCTCGCGCACCTTGCCCACGTCGTGGAAGATCGCCCCGAAGAGCAGGAGGTCGCGGTCTACGGGGTAGATCTCCGCCAGAGCGTTCGCGATCTTCAGACAACTCGCCGAGTGCTCCAGCAGGCCGCCTACCCTCGCGTGGTGCATCCCCTTGGCCGCCGGCGCCTCGCAGAACGCCGTCCAGAGCTCTTCATCCGAGACCAGAGACTCGAAGAGCTCGCGCAGGTGCTCGTTCTCCAGGGACCGACCCGCGCCCAGGATCTCCTCCGACAGAACCTTCCGATCCTTCTCCGTGGTCGGGAGGTAGTCCTCCTCGGAGACCTCCTCCCGCCCGAGCACTCTGAGCCGCTCTACCTTGACCTGCAGCGTCCCGCGGTACTCGTGGGCCTGTCCCTCGACGCCGACGTACGATGGACCGGAAAGCCCCTTCAGCAGGTCGTCGGGGAGCCTCCACATCAGGGCGTCCACCGAGCCGGTGCGGTCCACCAGTTTCATCGTCAGGAAGGGCGCGCCCCGGCTGTCCTTGCGGACCGCCGCGTCGGTAGCCAGGAAGCTCGAGCGCAGCCTGGTGCCGGGCGTGAGATCCCGCACCCAGAAACTCTCCTTTTTCAGTGATCACCCTCCTCCACACCGCCTCACCCGTGGCTACGATGCTAACACTACCCGTAACCAGCGGCATGAAGGAGGCCCCGGATCTCCCCGGGGCCTCCTTCCGGTCTACCCGATCTGTCCGGGCTAACCCTTCACGGCGCCGGCGGTGAGGCCCGAGACTATACGGCGCTGGAAGATGAGAACCAGGATCACCAGCGGCACCGTCACCACGACCGCGGCGGCCGCCTGCGCCCCGTAGTCCGTGGTGTACTGGCTGGCGAAGTTCGGGATCACCACCGTCACCGGCTGGGTGTCCGGGGTGAACAGAAACGTGGTGGCGAACAGGAACTCGTTCCACGCGAAGATGAACGTCAGGATCGCCGTGGTGAACACGCCGGGGGCGGCGAGCGGCACGATCACCTTCCGGAAAGCCTGGATCGTCGTCGCCCCGTCCACCTTGGCCGCCTCCTCGAGGTCCTTGGGGAGCTCCTTGAAGAACGCGACCAGGAGCCACACCGTCAGCGGCAGCGCGAAGACCACGTCGGAGATGATCACCGACCAGTAGGTGTCTATGAGACGGAGGGCGCTGTATTGCAGGAACAAAGGCGCGATGATCGCCACGGCGGGGAAGAAGCTGATCGCCAGGATCAGCGTCATTATCGGGCTCTTGAACCGGAACCTCAGACGCGCGATCGCATACGCCGCTATAGAGCCGAAGAACAGGCACACCACCGTCGTTACCCCGGCGATGATGGCGCTGTTCAGGAGCGCCTGCTGGAAGGCCGGATCGCTAAAGATCTGAGTGTACTCCTGGCCGGTGGGGTTTGCGGGCAGTATCGTCGGGGGCGACTGGAAGAGCTCGGCCCGGGTGATGATGCTCATCTTGAAGATCCAGATCAGCGGGAACATGCTGACCAGGACGAAGAGGAACAGGAACACGTAGAAGAGGACGGAGCCCAGAGCGCCCCTGCCCCCTCCTGTCGCCGTTGCGGAAGCCATCTCTTTCACTCCTCCGTGGAAGTCTGCATGCCGAGGACCTTGATGAAGAACAGCGCTATCGCGAACGCCGTCACGAAGATGAAGACCGATGCCGCGTTGCCCTGGGCGAACTGCAGCTGGCTTATCCTGACCCCCTCGTAGACGAAGGTCGAGAGCGACTCGAGCTCGCGGTTGCTCAGCGCCCAGAACAGGTCGAAGACCCGGTAAGCGTCGAGCGTCCGGAAGAGCAGCGCGACCAGGATCGTCGGCTTGAGCAAGGGGAGCGTGATACGGAAGAAGCGCTGCCACACGTTCGCCCCGTCCACGCGCGCGGCCTCGTAGACGTCGCCGGGTATGGTCTGGAGACCGGCGAGCAAGAGGAGCGCCATGAACGGCGTCGTCTTCCACACGTCAACCAGGATCACCCCGATAAGGAGCAGCGTCCTGTCGGAGAGTATCGGCTGGCTGATCAAGCCTATCGCGTTGGCCACGTAATTGATGATCCCAACCTGGTCCTGGAACATCAGCCGCCACATGACCGCCGAGATGACCGTCGGGAACGCCCAGGGGACAAGGACTGCGGCCCTGACCAGGCCCCTGCCCCTGAAGGCCCGGTTTATCGCGAGCGCTATGCC
>JARDZQ010000050.1 GCA_029240775.1 Rubrobacteraceae bacterium
TTCCTGCAGGTGCACGTCTGCGCCGCGCGGGATCACAAGCACCGGCACGGGCGAGCTGCGTATGATCTTCGTGGAGTTCGAGCCGAGAAAGACCCTCGCTACGGGTCCGAGACGGCTGGATCCCACCACGAGCACCTCGCCGTCCTCCCACGGGAGCGAGTCCAGCGCTTCCTCCCAATCTCGTCCGTCCACGATGCCGGTCTCCACGGAGACATCGTCTGGCAGCGTGGTCAGCGCCTTCTCCTGCGCCTCCAACGCCTGTGCACGCCACTGCTCGACGACGAGTCGCTCCGCGTCATAGCCGACTTGCGAAGGGTACATCTGCCTATCTCGGATCACGAAGGTAGTAAGCCGCAGCGGCACGCCGTGCCGGCCGCTCAGTTGCACCGCGGCGTCGAAGGCGCTCCGCGATTGAATGGAGCCGGAGAACGCGCAGGTGACGCGGCGCAGCCGCGCACCGGACGACGGACGATATCCCCGCGGGGATAGCGCCACGGGTACCGGAGAAGTGTGCAGCATCTCGTTGGCGATGCCGCCGACCGTGATGCGCCCCAAAGGCCCGTGCCGCGCGGAGCCCAAAGCGATGAGCGCCGCGTCCGCTTCCGTGGCGGTGGCGATGAGACCCTCGGACGCCGACGAGGCCGAGCTGGTGGTGTACTCCGCCCGCACGGAATCGCCCAAGAACTCGCGCGCCTCAGCGATTGCATCTTCGGCGTGCTGGTTGAGGAACGCGGCGTATTCGGCATCCACGCGCGCCGGGGATGGATAGTCCCAGGTCCGCGGGACGACGACGCACACGGTGAGGGTGACGTCGCCGGTGCGGGCCAGCATCCGGCCCAGACCCAGCGCGTCGCGTCCCCCCACGGCTGTCAACGCTACGAGGTAGTTCATCGCGGCGGCTCCGCAGCTACCGCGTGCCCCCTGCCGAGCTGCGAGTGCCTCATGCTGTACGTGAAGTAGATGATCGCCGCGATCCCGAGCCACACCACGAACAGCCCATACGTGGTTAGAGGCAACCCGGACATTATGTAGATGGCGGACGCCGCTGAGAGTATGGGGGTTACAGGGTAGCCCGGGACCCTGAATCCCCGGGGTAGATCGGGCTGGGTGCGACGCAGGATGATAACGCCGATCGACACGACGGTAAAGGCGACCAGGGTTCCCATGCTCGTCAGGTCTATGAGCACGCCGAGCGGCACGAACCCCGCGAGCGCCCCGACGAAGAGGCCGACGATGATCGTGTTGCGAACCGGGGCGAGTGTGCGCGGATCCACCCGGTGAAAAACCTCGGGGAGCATCCCGTCGCGCCCCATGGCGAACAGGATGCGAGTCTGCCCGTAGAGCGTGACCAGCGTCACGCTGAAGATCGAGATGACCGCGCCTGCGGCCAGGATCGCGGACCACACGTTCGAGCCGGTGATGTTGCGCAGGATCGCCGCGAGACCCGCCTCCTGGCCCGCGAAGTCCTGATACGGCTGCGCACCGAGCGCGGCGAGCGACACGAGAATGTAAAACGTGGTCACGACGACGGTCGCGAAGAGGATCGCAAGCGGCAAATTCCTGCGGGGGTTATGTACCTCCTCGCCCGCCGTCGAGACGGCGTCAAGGCCGATAAAAGAGAAGAAGATCGACGATGCGGCTGCGCCGATGCCAGCGATCCCGAAGGGGGCGAACGTTTCGAAGTTGCTAGCCGAAAAGGCCGTGAACCCGATAATGATGAAAAGGAGGAGAACCCCGAGCTTGATGAGGACCATGACCGTGTTCGCCAGCGCGGATTCCCGCGCTCCGCGTACGAGCAGCAGGCAGCACAGCGTCACGAGCACGATGGCCGGGAGGTTGAGTACGCCGCCTTCGCCAGGCGCCGCGATTATGGCGTCCGGCATGCGAAAGCCAAACACATCGGAGAACAGCGAGTTGAGATACTGCGACCACCCGACCGACACGGCGGCGGAGGAGACGCCGTACTCGAGGAGCAAACACGCCGCCACGCCGAAGGCCACGATCTCCCCCATCGTGGCGTAGGTGTAGGAATAAGACGAGCCGGAGACAGGGATGGTCGATGCGAGCTCCGCGTAGCACACCGCCGTTAAAGCTGCCGTGATCCCAGCGAGGATGAAGGACACGATGACCGCAGGCCCCGCCTCCGGCACCGCCTCTGTGAGCACGATGAAGATGCCGGTCCCGATCGTGGCCCCGACCCCGAACAGCGTGAGCTGGAAGAGGCCTATGGACCGCTGGAGCTCGCCACCCTCGGCGTCAGGTCTGGTCTCCGTGACGAACGCATCTACCGGCTTCCTGCGGAACACGCTCCGACGCGCGGTGGGCTCCGGTCTAGTGGATGTCATGTTCCCTCCAGCCATACGGCGTAACCGGCAGGAGCTCTATCCACGACACACCTCGCTGACGGCGCGCCGTCAGCGAGCCCCCGTTGCATACCCGCCTCTCCATAATGCTTCCTTTCCCTCTAACCCAGTTAGGTTTAGAGACATGGCATGGTAACCACTGGCTCGGAGCCGGTCAAACCGTCTCCGACGACGCCTACTTCGCCACACCGCACCACTCGGCGAGAAGGCAGGCGACGGTCCTAGTCGCCGTCAGCAGCTCCGTGATGCTTATATGCTCGTTCGGGGCATGCGCGACGTTTACGTTCCCTGCGCCGTACATGACGCACGGCATCTGCCCGAAGCGGATAAAGAGCCGCATGTCCGCGCCGTAGGGGACGCCCTCGACGGCTGGCTCCTCGCCGGTCGCGCTCTCGTGGGCCCTCTTTACCGCCTCGCAGATCGGGGCTTCGGACGGCACCTCTGCGGGGGCGAACTGGCCCCCGGACCACTCGAGCCTCGGGGGGTTCTCTCTGAGCCACGGGTCACGCTCGGCGACGGCTGCAAGACGGTGTGCGAGCGTTTCGCGGAAGCTCTCGATCTCCTCGCCGGGGATCAGGCCGACCCTCCCCTCGGCGACGAGCGACTCCGGGACGGTGGAGGCCCAGTTGCCCGCGCGCACCAGCCCAACGTTGATGGGCACCTTGTTGCGCAAGTGTTCGTAGAGTGGGTGGCGAAGAGTAGCGTTGCGCTCCTCTTCGAGCCTAATGAGGTCCTCGAAGATAGGGACGAACTTCTCGAGCGCGGAGACGCCCTCGTCACGCACGGCGGCGTGCGCGGAGCGGCCCGGGACCGTGAGCCGGAAGACGAGCGAGCCACCCTGGGCGGGCACCAGGGCGAGACGGGTTGGCTCGGTGATCAGGGCCGCGTCCGCCCGATACCCGCGCAGAACGGTCGAGAGGGCGCCGAGCCCACCGTTCTCCTCCCCCACCGTCGCCGCAACGCTGACGTCCCCCTGCAGCTCGACCCCGAGCTCCGAGAGGGCATCGAGGGCCGTAAGGTGGGTGACCAGCCCGCCCTTCATGTCGCACGAGCCACGCCCGTAGAGGAGGTCCCCCTCGACCTCCCCGGAGAACGGGTCGCGGCTCCAGGCCGACGCATCCCCGCCTGCCACCGTATCCAAGTGCGCGTTCAGGAGCAGCGAGCGCCCCTCTCCCCTGCCGCCGCGCACCCCCACGACGTTGGGCCTGTTCTCGTAGCCGCTCTGCTCGCCGACGTGCTCCCTGTACGGGACCACCTCCTCCGGAGTAGCCTCCCAGACGTCCACGGAGAGCCCGCGCTCCCGGAAGGCGTGCTCGACGACCCCCTGCACCGCGCCCTCCTCCCCCGTGACCGACGGGATGCGCACGAGCTCTTGCAGCAGCAGCACCGCCTCGTCGCGTCGGTCCTCCACAGCTCGGCCGATGGCCTTCGCAAGATCGGCGTCGAGTCCCCCCACGGCTGCGCCCTCCTCTGCGCCTGGATCTTTCAGTAACGCGGCACCGTACCATGGCCCTGATCGTGCGGCAACGCGCCTTGCTTGACCGCGTGGCGGCGGACTACTATATTTTGCGTGCCAGGTAACGGGGGTCGGGAACCTCGCTCCCGCGGAGGGAACGGCCGAGTCTCATTACCCTTGAACGGCCGGACCCACTCGCGGGCAAACAGGGAACGTGGTGAGAGGAAGGTACATGATGACGACGAGGTGGTTGAGGAGCGTCTTCCCGGCGGTGCTCATCCTGGCGGCTGCGCTGACCCTGGCGGGCTGCGGCGGTGGCGGCGGTGGCGAAGAAGGTAGTGGAGGAGGCGGTGGCGGAGGAGAGCAGATCACGGTCGCCTCGGACATCGCCTTTCCGCCGTTCGAGTTCACGAAAAATGGCAGGACGGTCGGCTTCGACATAGACCTGATGCGCGAGATCGGCAAGCGGGCAGGCTTTACGCCCGAGTTCAAAAACGTTACCTTCGACGGGATCATCCCCGGCCTGGGCAACAACCTCTACGACGCGTCGATCTCGGCGATGACCATAACCGAGGAGCGCGAGCAGTCGGTGGACTTCTCCGACCCGTACTTCAACGCCGACCAGTCGCTTCTGGTCCAGAGCGAGTCCCCCATAAAGTCGGTGGACGACATCGGCGACGGGACCGTCGGGGTGCAGCTCGGCACCACCGGGGAACTGAAGGCAAAAGAGCTCAAGAAGGAGGGGAAGATAAAGGGAGAGATCAGGACCTTCGACACCACCACGGACGCCTTCTCGGCCCTGGAGAACGGCCAGATCCAGGCCGTCATAAACGACTTTCCAGTCTCCGCCTACAGGGCCAAGACCGGTGGCGAATCGCTCGAAGTTGTGCAGACCATCCCGACCGGCGAGCAGTACGGCGTATCCTTCCCGGAGGACAGCGATCTCGTAGATCCTGTCAACAAGGCGCTCGAGGAGATCAAGAAGGACGGCACCTACGCCAAGCTCTACGAGAAGTGGTTCGGCCAGAAGCCGGAGGAGATCCCTTAGGCTGAGGAGAACCGGATGCCGGTCGAGTTCGACCTGGACAGCTTTAGCCTCGAGAGGCTCCAGACTAACTACCTGGACTTCGGGATAGTCTTTAACAACCTCGACGCCATCTTGCAGGGGGTGCTCATAACGATCGCGCTTGCGCTCCTGGCGGAGGTTTTCGGGATAGTCCTAGGCCTCGTGCTCGCCCTGCTCAAGATCGCCCGCTCGCGGATACTAAGCTGGCCCGCCCAGGTCTACATTGACGTGTTCAGAGGGACGCCGCTTCTGGTGCAGATAACCATCATCTACTTCACCACCGCCTCGGTCGGCCTCCGCTTCGAGAGCCTCTTCTTCGCCGGGCTGGTGGCGCTCTCCCTCAACAGCGCGGCCTACGTGGCGGAGATCTTTCGCGCCGGCATCCAGAGCATAGACAAGGGTCAGATGGAGGCAGGCCGCGCCTCCGGCCTCTCCTATGGCCAGACGATGCGCTACATCATCGTGCCCCAGGCCTTCAGGCGGACCATCCCACCCCTGACCAACGAGTTTGTCACGCTCGTGAAGGACACTTCCCTCGTCTCCGTCATAGGCCTCGCCGAGCTCCTGCGCGCGGCGCGGGTCTTGCAGTCCGAGACGTTCAACGGGACGCCCCTGATCGCGGCGGCGCTAATCTACTTGGCCATCTGCCTGCCCCTGATCTACCTGACCAACATCCTCGAACGCCGCCTGACCCGTAGGACCGCGTAGAGAACTCCTCTAATAGAGTGCCGGTTTCCCTGCTTCGTGATGGTGTCAACTCCCCGTATCGTGTTGCGTCCTCCTCGGCGGCGTGCAGGATCTCCTCCCAGGTCGCGCCCCACGCGGTGAAACGCGCGACCTCAGTGCCGTGCAGGCGACGCAGGACGACGAGGTCCGGATCACTGACTATGTCCAGGCGGTGGCGGGGTGGCACGTGCATGGGGTTGTCGCGCATGGTGGTGCACCTAGGTTAAATGTCGCGAACGCCGTCCCGGATACGCCACCTCGGAGCGATCGCGACAAGAGGCGTTGTAGTAACATCCTCGGCATGGCGGCCATGCTGCAGGCCATGCTCTCGATATCGGCGGCGACCGTCCTCTCGCGGGCCACGGGGTACGCCAGGTGGATGGCCCAGGCGGCCGTGCTGGGAACCACCCTCGTAGCTGACGCATACACGGTCTCCATAATCCTGCCCAGCCTCGTCTACGAGCTCTTCCTGGGTGGCATTCTGTACTCGATCTTTATCCCGGTGCTGGTGGACCGCATGACGACCTACGGGGAGGAGGACGCGAGACGCCTCACCAATGCCCTCTTCACCCTCGTGCTGCCTGGGATGGCGGCACTGGCGCTGGTCGGCATCGTCTTCGCCGAGCCCTTCGTGACGCTCTTCACAGACTGGGGGGCAGCGAAGGAGCTCTCGCCGGCCGAGGCCGAGCGCACGGTGGACCTCGCAGTCTTCTTCTTCAGGATCTTCGCCGTGCAGATGCTCTTCTACGGCGTAAGCACCATCGCGACCGGAGTGCTGCAAGCCCACAGGCGCTTCTTCCTCCCCACCTTCGCCCCCGTCCTAAACAACCTCATGGTAATCGCCTCCTTCGCTCTGTACGCTGTGCTCGTCGGCGTAGACCCGACCCTCGCCCTCTACGTCCTGGCCGGAGGGGTCACGGTGGGGACCGCCATCATGGCCCTAGCCCTCGTTCCCACGATGTGGAACCTCGGCTACAGGCCGCGGCCGCAGCTGGGTCACCCGGCCCTTGTGCCTACCGCGAAGCTCGCCGGGCCGATGGTCGTGCTGGTTGCGGCTTCGGTCGCCTTCCAGGCGTTCAGCGTCTACCTCGCCACCCAGTTCCAGGCCGTGGCGCAGCTCAACTACGCATTCGCCGTGTTCTCGCTTCCCTACGGCGTCCTCGTCGTCGCTATCGCCACGGCTCTCATGCCCGAGCTCTCCGAGAGGCACGCCCGCGGGGACGACGAAGGCTACCGCGACACCTTCTCCTTCGGGCTCAGGACAATGGTCTTCGTCGTCGTCCCTTCGGCGGTCGGCATGATAGCGCTCGCGAACCCGATCATCGGCCTGCTCTACGAGCGCGGCAGGTTCGACGCGCAGGACACCCGGGCGGTCGCCACGCTGCTCGTCGCCTACTCCGTCGGCCTGCTCGGCTACTCGGCGTACTTCTTCCTAGTCCGGGCCTTCTACTCCCGCCAGAACACCAAGACGCCAGCCCTGCTCAACGTCGCTATCTTCCTGCTGTTCGCGGCCCTGGCCTACACGCTCTCCCGCCTCCTCGAGGTCCTCGGCGTGGTACTCGCGCTCTCCATAGCCTACGCGGTCCTTGCCGCGCTCGGCCTCCTCGCGACGAGGAGGGAGATCAAGAGGATAGACGGCCGGCGCCTTCTGCGCTCGACGGCAAAGGCTCTTGTGGCCGGGGCCGTCATGTACGCCGTTGCCTCGGGCGGCGCGATGGTCCTCGGGACCGGCTCCGACGCCGTGGGGAGGGTTCTGGTCCTGGCTGTCATCGGAGGGGCCTCGCTCGCCGCCTACCTCGGCGTCGCCTACGCGCTGAAGACGGAGGAGCTCAAGTCGGCCGTCGCCTTGCTGCGCCGTCGCCGCGCGGCTTGAGATACAGCTTTCAGCGATCAGCCGTCACCAAGATCGCGATCTCGGCGAGAGCCGGTGGGTAAACGCCATGCGACCGTGTCTGCCCTACGCGCCGGCATCGGATCACCGGGGAAGGCAAACGGCTCTTTACGAGCCGTCCTCGCCGCTGTTCTGGGACTCCCAGGCGATCCTGGAGAGGTCCTCGATGAGTACGCTCCCCTGGTCCACGTCTCCTGAGCCGTACTTGCTCAGGATGGCGATGACGTAGGGTCTGTCCCCGGCCTTGACTATCCCGACGTCGTCGTAGACCTCGTAGAGCCAGCCGGCCTTGTTCGCCGCGTAGACATCGGCGGGGAGGCCGGCGTCGAGCCACCAGTCCAGCTCGTTGAGGTCCATGAGCTCGATCATGTACTGGCAACTCTTGTCGCTGGCGGCCTCGCCGTCGGCTATCTGCTGCATCATGGTGGCCATGTCGCGCGGCGTGCTCCTGTTGTCCAGCTGCGGGATGGCGGCCCGTTCGCTGCTCAACTTCTGGTAGAGGAGCGTGTCCTCGGCCCCCATCGAGCGGGCGACCTGGTTGACGTAGTCGGCCCCCCCGACCGTGCGCACGAGGGCGTTGGTGGCCACGTTGTCCGACTGGGTCATCATCAGCAGCAGCAGGTCGCCGACGGTCTGCTTCGTCCCCGCCCGCTCCCACTGCAACCACCCGGCCCCGGCCGCCCAATCCTCCTCTTTGATCTCTATCATCTGCGATAAGCTGAGCTCGCCCTCGTCCACCTTGCGGTAGACGGCTACCATCACGGGCACCTTGATGATCGAGGCGGTAAAGAACTCCTCGTCAGGGCGCACCCCGTAGCCGAAGTCCCCTTCGAGGTCCCGGACGTACAC
>JARDZQ010000051.1 GCA_029240775.1 Rubrobacteraceae bacterium
GCGCTCGCCCTGCTGGCCGCAGAGGTCGCCGCCCGGTCCGCGATGCTCCTCGTGCTCGCCTTCGGTAAACCCGCCGAAGCGTCCTCCTCCTCAGTCCCCTTCGTCCGCTCTCTCAGAGGCTGGCGCAAGACCGCCGGCGCGGCGCTCGCCCTCCTCGGCCCGCTACCGTTTCTCTTGCCCCTGGGAGGCTACGCCGCGCTCGCTCTCGTGTCGGCGCCGCTGACCGCTCTCGCGGCGCTCCACGCATCGCGCCGGGCCTTCGGCGGCATAGGTGGCGACGTCGTAGGGGTCACAGGGGAGATGGCAAGGACGGTGCTGCTGGTCATCCTCTCCGCAACCGTATAGCCCCGGCTCGAAGAAGCCGGGGCCAAGCTCGCCGCTCTAAGAAGCCAGGTCGTCGCCTGGCTTCATCACGCGGACAGTGACGCCGGGGGCGATCTCGCTCACGTGCTGCTGGAACTCCTCGGCGGTGCCCGGTGTGAACGGGAAGGTCTGGTAGTGGATCGGGACGACGTGCCGTACGCCCAGGAGCCGCGCCGCGTGCGCCGCCTCGAAGGGGCCCATCGTCACCTGATCGCCGATAGGCAGGAGCGCCAGGTCGGGCCTGTAGAGCTCCCCGATCAGCTGCATGTCGCCGAAGACCGCGGTGTCTCCGGCGTGGTAGAGCCTGAAACCGCTCTCGAACTCGACCACGTAGCCCAGAGGCTCGCCGCCGTAGATGAGGCTGCCGTCATCGAGGGGGATGCTCGAGGAATGGAACGCGTGCGTCGCGGTCACCTTGATGCCCCCAACCTCGATCGTGCCACCCTTCTGGATCGGGATCCCATCCTCCACGCCCTGGCGCTGCAGGTAGGCGAAGATCTCGAAGTTGGAGACCGCCGTAGCACCCGTCTGGCCCAACAGCGGCAGCGCATCCGAGAAGTGGTCGAAGTGGCCGTGGGTGATGAGCATGGTGTCCAGCTCGCTCACCCGCTTCAGGTCGTCCGGTGTCTGGGGGTTATCTGTGAGAAAGGGGTCTATGATGATCTGTTCGCCCCCGGCGGTCGTGAACTGGAAGGTCGAGTGACCGAGGTAGGTTATCCTGGTTCCGCCTAGCATCTCTTCCACGCTTTACCTCCATGTGCTAGCTTCGTACGAACTCGAGACTTGAACAATGTACCGTATACCCGCGAGGTTTTCGGCAGAAACTGCGGCCGTAGCCACAGCATCTTCCCTCCGTGTAGGACGACGCATAACCGCCGCGGTGCCCCTGCAATACAGGGCTTCTCTCCCGTCTCCAGCCGGCTCGTGTCTGCATTCCGGCGTAGGCTGACCGCTAGCCGGTAAGATAAGGCCTGGAACGAGCGAAGACGAGGGGTGAGAGTTGGGTTACCTTCCGATAGAGGACCACGGGATCGTAGGGGACCTGCACACGGCGGCGCTCGTGGGAATGGATGGGACCATAGACTGGCTGTGCCTTCCCGCCTTCGATTCCCCGAGCGTCTTCTGCTCCATCCTCGACGACGAGAAGGGCGGTCACTTCAGCCTGCGCCCGATGGACTACACCCGCAGCCAGCAGCTGTATCTGCCCGACACCAACGTGCTCTTGACCAGGTTCCTCGCCCCGCAGGGGATGGCCGAGATCCTGGACTTCATGCCGATACTCGAAGGCCCCGGGAGCCGCCACCGGCTGGTGCGCAACGTGCGCGTGGTACGCGGGAGGATGACCTTCGAGGTCGAGTGTCGTCCCGCCTTCGACTACGCGCGCAAGGAGCACTTCACCTCGGTCGGGAGGACGGGGGCGGTCTTCGCGTCGCGCGGCTCGTCCCACGCCTCTCTAGGGCTCTCGACCGAGGTGCCGCTCCAGGAGAGACCAGGAGGCGGGGCCGGGGCACGCTTCACGTTGAGCGAGGGTGAGCGCGCCACGTTCGTCCTGGCGGAGATCGAGGAGGGAGAGGGGCCGGGCGAGGTGCTCTCGGGGTGGGACTTCGAGGAGCTCCTGCGCAGCACGCTAGACTTCTGGCGGCGCTGGCTCTCGAAGAGTACTTACCGCGGTCGGTGGCGGGAGGAAGTGCACCGCTCGGCGCTGGTACTCAAGCTCATGGTCTACGACCCGACCGGGGCGCTGGTAGCAGCCCCCACGATGGGGTTGCCAGAGAGGATCGGGGGCGAGCGCAACTGGGACTACCGCTACACCTGGCTGCGCGATGCCGCCTTCACACTCTACGCTCTCCTCTCCATCGGCTTCGACGAGGAGGCCCGTAACTTCATGGGTTACCTCAGGGCTCGCTGCGAGTGCGACTGGGATGGTCTCTTGCAGCCGCTCTACGGCATAGACGGCCGGGAGATCATCGCCGAGACGGAGCTGGATCACCTCTCGGGCTACATGAACTCCCGCCCGGTCAGGCTCGGCAACGCCGCGTACTGCCAGGTCCAGCTCGACCTCTACGGGGCCATCCTGGACGCGGCTTACCTCTACAACAAGCACGGTGCTCCCCTGGACCACGACCTCTGGCAGAACCTGCGCAGGATACTCGCCTGGCTCAGCGAGAACTGGCAGAACCCGGACGAGGGGATCTGGGAGGTCCGTGGCGGCAAGCGGCAGTTCGTCTCCTCAAAGGTCATGAGCTGGGTCGCCCTCGAGCGGGCCGGGCGCATCGCCCGCCAGCGAGGGCTGCCAGCGGGGGACGGGCGCTGGATGTCCGAGCGCGACAGGATCTATGAGGAGATCATAGAGAAGGGCTGGAACCCCGAGAAGAAGAGCTTCGTTCAGCACTACGGCTCGGATGCGCTCGACGCCTCGTTGCTCCTGATGCCCCTCACGAAGTTCGTCGGGCCGACCGACCCTCGCTGGCTCTCGACCCTCGAGCAGATTCAGAGAGAACTGACCTACGACACCCTCGTGGACCGCTACAAGACGAACGAAGCCGCCCCCGACGGCCTGAGCGGCGACGAGGGGAGCTTCAGCCTGTGTTCTTTCTGGTTGGTCGAGTGCCTGACGGGGGCCGGCCGCCTCGACGAGGCCCGGCTCGCCCTGGAGAAGATGTTCTCCTACGCCAACCATCTCGGACTCTATGCGGAGGAGATCGGACCCGGCGGTGAGGCACTGGGCAACTTCCCCCAGGCCCTGACCCATCTCTCCCTGATCAGTGCCGCCGTCCACCTCGACCGCGACCTCGGCGCCGCGTAGCGTGAGCCCTCCCCTTTTCGAGGCCGTCCCCAATTTCAGCGAGGGACGCGACGGGGCGAAGATCTCTCGCATCGTCGCCGCCGTCCGCGCTGTGGAGGGCGTCCGCATCCTCGACCTTCACTCCGACCCGGACCACAATCGGAGCGTCCTGACGTTCGCCGGCCAGAAGGAACCCGTCCTCGAGGCAGCCGTCGCGCTGGCAGAGACCTGCGCCGCCGAGATAGACCTGACCTCGCAGATCGGGGAGCATCCTAGGATGGGCTCGCTCGACGTGCTGCCCTTCGTGCCGCTCGCAGGGGCGACCCTCGAAGACGCCGCGCGCCTGGCCCAGGAGGCGGGGGAGAGGATCGGGGCCCTGGGGCTCCCGGTCTACCTCTACGAGGCTGCGGCGAGCGCACCGCACCGCCGCAACTTGGCCGACGTCCGCCGTGGCGGCTGCGAGGGTCTCGTCACCCGGATAAAAAATCCTCGCTGGCAGCCGGACTACGGACCGTCCGAGATCGACCCTCGCAAAGGAGGCGTCGCCATCGGAGCCCGCTCTTTCCTCGTGGCCTTCAACGCCTACCTCGATACTGACGACGTTGAGGTGGCGAAAGCGGTGGCCCGGGAGGTGAGGGAGCGCGACGGCGGCTTGCCGGGCGTGAAGGCGCTTGGGCTGAAGGTTGGCGGCAGGGCCCAGGTCTCGATGAACCTTACGGACCTGGAGAAGACTTCCATAGCAGACGCCGTCGAGGCCGTGAGAACCCTGGCCGCCGGACACGGGGCCTCGGTGGAGTCTACCGAGCTGGTGGGGCTCGCACCCCTGAATGCCATGCTTCAGGTAGTCAGACACTACCTGAGGCTGCGAGGACTCGAAAGGGAGCATATACTGGAGGCAGCGTTCTGGAACGAGCCATGACACCAGGGGAAGCGGTGCTGGTCTACTGTGCCGGACCGTTGTACTCCGAGGCGGAGAAGCGGTTCAACCAGCGGCTGACGACCAGACTGGAGGAAACCGGGTTCAGCGTGTTCTTACCCCAGCGCGACGGCGTAGGGAAGGACAAAGATGTCGCGAAGGTAGCGACGTCGCGCCATGTTCGACCTCGACAAATCCAAGATCTTAAGCGGACGTGTCCCACTTCGTGCTCGATAGGCGGGTTCCGGACGAGGGAGCGTGCGTGGAGTGGAGTATCTCCCGCTGCCACAGGGAGCTCGAGCGTTGGGAGAAGCTGCTCATCACACTCCGCACCGACACCCGCGCGACGTTCCTCGATTCTCACCTCAACCCGATGGTGGACTACATCGCCGAAGATGAGGGAAAGCTATTGCAGATACTGAAGGATTACAGAGCCAAACGTGGATCGATAACCGAGAATGAGTTTTGATTCAGAACCCACGCGACAGGGAGGAGAGGAGAGTGAGCGGAAGAGGGCTTGTTGTGGCGGCGATACAGATGTCCTCGACGCCGGATAAAGAGGAGAACAAAGCGACGGCGGAGGCGCTCGTCCGGGAGGCCGCGTCCTCTGGTGCCGATCTCGTGGCGCTGCCGGAGCTCTGGAGCTGCCACGGGCTCGACGAGGTCTACCGCGAGAACGCCGAGCCCGTCCCAGGCCCCACGACGGCGTTTCTAGGCTCCCTCGCGCGAGAGCTCGGCGTGTACGTGCTTGGAGGGTCGATCCTGGAGGGCGAGCCCGGCGCGGAGCGGTTGTCCAACACGTCCACCTTCTTCGATCCTTCGGGGGAGATGACGGCTGTCTACCGCAAGATCCACCTCTTCGACGTGAAGGTTTCGGAGAGAGAGTACCTGGAGAGCGCGAACATCGCACCGGGCGCCGAGATAGTGACGGCCAAAGCGGGCCCTGCCACCCTAGGGCTCTCGGTCTGCTACGATGTGCGCTTCCCCGAACTCTATAGGCTCCTCGCTCTGCGCGGAGCGGAGATCCTGGCGGTCCCGGCAGCGTTCACCTTGCAGACGGGCAAGGACCACTGGGAGCTCCTGCTCAGGGCGCGGGCCGTCGAGAACCAGGCGTTCGTCGTCGCGCCTGCGCAGTGGGGCCGGAAGGCGGACGGGCGCTGGACCTACGGGCGGTCCATGATCGTGGACCCGTGGGGCACCGTCCTCGCTACGTGTCCCGACCGCGACGGCTACGCGCTCGCGGCCCTCGACCTCGACTACCTGGACCGCTTCCGCGCCGAGTTCCCGGCGCTCGCTAACCGCCGGCCTGAAGCCTACGACTGGTAGCATCCTAGGAAGGCTTCAGGGGTTTGGGGGCCGCGTCAGCGCACGACCAGCCCCGCGAGGCTCAGGATCACGACGCAGACGAGCACGGGGGGTAGCGCCGCCCTGGTGATGTCTCCCTCGCGCCCGAGCAGGCCCGTGGCGGTGGCGGCCAGGATGACGCGCTGCGGAGCGAGCAGGCTGGCGTGGCTGCCCGAGACGTTCTGCGTCGCAGCGGTGAGCGGCTGCGAGACGCCGAGGTCGCGCGCCGCCTCGATCTGGAGCGGCATGAAGAGCGCGTTGGAGGCGGCGTTGGATCCGGTGAGCGCCCCGCCTAGCGCGCCGACGACGGGCGCCACGGCGAGGTAGAGCCCCCCGAACGCTGTCGCCGCCGACGCGAGGAGCGCCGCCGCCCCGGAGCTGGCGACGACCTGTCCCGCGAGGACGAAGGTGAGCACCGCCCCCGCCGTCGGTAGCCACTGCCGGAAGGTCGCCAGCAGCGAGGTGTTCACTTCCTGTCCCCGAAGCCCGAGTAGCGCCGCAGCAAATGCACAGGAGAGCAGCAGCGGCAGACCGGGTCCCACAAATACCGGACCGAGGCTCTGCGCGAGTTGCCTCAGAGAGGCCGACCCGTTGGCCAGAAGCAGCAGCGCGAGGAGGAACGCATAGGGCAGGAGCGCCCGGACCGGGACCCCGGGGCCGCGCAGTCGCCGCCACCGCAACCCGAGGAACCCCGCAGTCGCAGCGAGGCCGCCGACGGCTCCAGAGAGCTCGGGCACCATGTACGCGCTCGCGAGCAACGTGCCGACCCCCGCGAGGAGACCGAGGCTGAAGGCCTCTACGCCGTGCCTGCGGACGCCCACCCACCCGCCGGCGAGCGCGGCGGCCGAGACGGCGTAGACCGGGAACAGGGGGAGGCTCAGGAGCGCGCTCCAGTCGGAGAGCGCCGCGAAACTCATCCCCGAGAGGTCCGCCCCGATGACGGTCCCTACACCCAGAGCGCCCCACGGTACCGCGCACTGACCCCAGCTCGAGAGAACCGCCGCCCGCAGCGGAGAGAACCCGGCCGCAAGCAATATGGGAGCGCTGATGACCACCGCCACCCCGAACCCCGTTACCGACTCGAAGAAGGGTGCCGCCCCGATCACCACCCCGACCGCGAGAGCCTCCTTCTGGGGCTCTAACCTCCCGAGAAAACGCGACACCGCATCTATCGCCCTACCCGCCGAGAGCACGTTGTAGAGCAACAGACCGCCGAAGAGCACGTAGAGCACCGTCCCCGATGTCCCCAATCCCTCCGCGAACGCTGCCGAGAGCCCCGACGCATCCAGCCGCGGCCACAGCACCGCCCCCCCGAGCGCCGCACCTAACGCCGCCACACCAGCCCACACCGCCGGTAATCTCATTCCGAGCAACGCTACCCCGGCTACCACGAACGGGGCCGCCGCCACGAGGAAACTCATCATGTCTACCATGATAAACTTATTTCTATCAAAATGGATGAAGGAGCTACAAGGGGTAGAGGCGTCGTGGAGAGCGTCTCTTCGGGGCGCCTGGGCGAGCGGGTCAGGGGTTTACGGCGGGAGCGAGGTTGGACGCTCGAGCTCCTGGCGGAGCGGTCGGGGGTGAGTCGGGCGATGATCTCCAAGCTCGAGCGCGGGGAGAAGAACCCGACGCTCGTAGTCGCGGCCAAAGTGGCGGAGGGGCTCGGGGTGAGCCTCTCGCAGCTCGTCGGTCTCGAGGAGAGGAGCGAGGTAGTGGTAGTGCCGCGGGAGAGGCGCATGATCATGCGCGACCCCGTGACCGGTTTCGAGCGGCAGTTGCTCTCCCCGAGCTTTGGGGGGCTCGAGTTCATTAGGAACGTCGTGCCCGAGGGCTCTACTTCCGGCGAGTTACCGCCGCGCCGCCGGGGCGTGGACGAGTACGTCGTCGTGGAGAAGGGCAGCCTGAGGGCCGTGCTCGGTGGCGAGGAGTACGTGCTGGAGGAGGGAGATGCGGTGTACTTCGAAGCGGACGTCGCGCACCGCTTCGACAACGCAGGCGAGGGGGAGTGTAGCTACTACCTTGTCATAGATCCGGGGTCAGGATGACGGGGCACTCTTACAGCGGCATTACGGAGAGGTCTCAGGCTGCAGACATCGGGTGAACCCATAACCTGAAGTCTCTACGTGGTAGGGGCTTTGACCTCGCCGATGAGCGACATGCCGGCTACGTCGCTCAAAGCCTAGTAAGCCCCTTTATGAAGCTTCGAGGAGTCTGGCGTCGTGCATTCTCCATTCGCGGCCTGCGCGAGGGCCCTGTAGTAGCCGAGGCTGTCCGATGGGGCCTGCAGCCAGGCGAGCCGCTGGTTCTCAGTAAAGCAGCGGTGCGCTCCCTAGCGGCCGTCGTGCCAGCCGTGCCCGTAAGCCGTGCTGCGGTTTTCGGTCTCCGTGCTCATCATCTAGGCGAGATCGGCATGACCTCGGAGCCGCAGGCCGGGCACCAGTACACGCCGTCGGGGAGACGGCGCATCTCGGGATGGCCGCACTCGCAGGCGTGGCCGCCGACCGCGTCTGGCAGCTTGCTAATCCTCAAAAGGGTCCCCAGCAGCGCGCCGCTGAGGAGGCCCCCGCACGAGTCGCAGCGGGCCGAGTTGTGACCGAAGGCCCGCAGTTCGTGCGCCTCGCAGAAAGGGCAGGTGAGAGGGTGAGACCTGGTGGCGAACGCTTCTTCCATGCCCTTGTCCTCTCCGATTCCTCGGCCTTACACCAGTAATAATGCCTCGTGCAGGGGGCTTTCGCATCGCCCAAATGAGTGAACTTTTTCTAGTCATTTTTGAGTAGTTGGCGTCAGAGAACGTAGGCGCCGGTGGAGAGCTGGGCGAGCACGTGCTCGCGCAGGGTGCCCACGTCCGGGGAGGCGAGATCTTCGAGCGGGCTCAGCAGGTCGCGGGCGCCGTCGGGGGCGTCGGC
>JARDZQ010000519.1 GCA_029240775.1 Rubrobacteraceae bacterium
TGTCGATGTTGGCCGCGTTCTTCTGGGGAGCGGCGCACGCCCTGACCCCAGGTCACGGCAAGGCAGTCGTGGCGGCGTACCTGATCGGGGCCCGTGGAAGAGCCAGGCACGCCGGCATCCTCGGACTTACGGTGACGCTGACCCACACAGCAGGAGTCTTCGTCCTCGGAGCAGTGACCCTCTACCTGTCACGCTACATCCTTCCTGAAGTCCTCTATCCCTGGCTGAGCGTAGCTTCCGGACTGCTCGTCGTCCTGATCGGGCTCGCCCTCCTTTACCGCCATCTGGACAAAATGTTCCACGACAGGAAAGCCGGGCACACGCACGTGGAGCACACACACCCGCATGATGGCGAACACTCCCACGCCCATTCCCTCGGTGGTTCACACTCCAACATCCATCATGCGCATGCTCAGGGCGGGCGTACGCACAGTCACCTGCCGGCGGATGGCTCGAAGATAACGTGGCGTGGGTTGATGGCGCTTGGCGTCAGTGGTGGGCTCGTGCCGTGTCCGGCGGCGCTCGTCCTGCTTCTGGGTGCGATCTCGCTCGACAGGCTGGGGTTTGGGATGGTACTCGTCCTCGCGTTCAGCGCGGGGTTAGCGATTGTGTTGGCCGGGATCGGACTGCTGATGATCTACGCTCGAAAGCTCTTCGAGCGGTTCACTTTCGAGGCGAGGGCGCCGCGCTTGTTGCCGGTCGTGAGCGCCTCGATCATCACGCTGGCCGGGGTGGGTATAGCGCTCGGAGCTCTGCAACAAACCGGGATCGTCAATCCCGGCTTGTTAGACTGGTTCTGAGGCGCTGGGACGATTACAGGACGTCTCGGGAAGGCGAGTAGCGTGAAGCCCGAACTAGTGGGCGAACCGGGCGTGGACGAAAGTTTGGCTCGATCTCCGTTGCTGAATGTCGAGAGTGGCCCCTTCTCCAACGAGAGCCAGCACGAGCCGCTTACCGAGGAGGCCGCCCTGGCTTTCGCTGCTTGCGGCGTTACCGGGTACGCGCTGGCGGGCCCCTCTTACGGGCGAGGTCAGGGCGGCGGTATGCTCGCCGGCCTTCTGGGGCCTGCTGTGGCGAGTCCGGATGCCATCGACACCGTCAACGGAGGGCCGGATAGGAGGGATGCCTGATGAAGGGCGGAACGGGTGCCAGCATCGCCTGTGCTATCGGCGTGGCGGCGGGTATCGTGATCGGGTCTCGCGCCGTCAAGATCTACGACTGGCGAACCGAATGGACCATTCCCGCGCCGATGCCCGTCGTCTACGAGGCCATGACCTCGCGCGAGGCGGTACGTGAGTGGTGGCCGGACATGGAACTCGTAGAGGACAATGGAGATGATGACATCCAGGTTGGCAGCACCGTCTCTTTCCGGGTGCACCAGGCCCCCGAGGTCGCACGCTTCACCCCGCCCTTCCGCATCCATTGCCTATACACCGACGTAGAACGGGAAAAGAGGCTGAGGGAGACGGTGAACGGAGACCTGAGCGGTGTGCTAGAGACTCTGTTCCACGAGCACCAAGACGGCACCCGTATAACATTCAGCTGGTACATGCGCCTGACCAACCCGGCTCTCAACCTCCTGGGGTACGCAGCAGAACGCGTGTACCGCCATAGCCACGACAGCGTGATGACCTCGGGCGAGAAAGGGCTCTCGGAGTACTGCAAGCAACGAGCAGCGTCCGGGCGCGCGTAGACAGTACCTCCGGGAGCTACTCGGGATTCTGACCGAGACCGGATCCCAAGACAACATCAACCACGGAAGGGGAGTACCGAATGACTAACCAGCCAGTTGAGAACGAGGCGGCTCCGCTAAGGCCTATATCATTCGAGAGGTTCGCTGGGATGTGTGCGGTCCTTTCCGGTGTCGCCGGTTTTCTGTACGCGATCTCCTTCGTCTCGTAGAAAGGAGAGCCGGTGGTGCTCGCCCTGCCGGCTGCGGCGGTAAGGTTCGGCTCGGAATGGCATCTTCAGGAGCGCGGGTTTGACTTAGCGTAGAATAACCTCCCTGCAAAGCCACGAGCGGAGGATCTTCTTTGATGCCGAACGTAACCATCATCGGTGCCGGGCTCGCCGGGAGCGAGGCGGCCTGGCAGGCCGCAGAACTCGGCTGCTCGGTCGAGTTGTGGGAGATGCGGCCTCAAAGAGAGACCCCTGCCCACCGCACGGAGCACTTCGCCGAGCTCGTGTGCTCGAACTCCCTCGGAAACCTCGCCCTGGAGACGGCCTCTGGGCTGCTCAAGGAAGAGCTCAGGTGTCTTGGATCGGTTATCCTACACTGCGCCGATGCCAATCCGGTTCCGGCGGGCGGCGCCCTCGGGGTCGCCCGCGAGGATTTTCCACGCGCCGTCACCGAGACTATCCACGCCCACCCGAATATAGAAGTGATCCGTAAAGAGGTCACGGACATCCCTCAGGGTCCGACCGTGGTAGCGACTGGCCCCTTGACCTCGGACGCTCTGGCAAAGAAGATAGAGGACCTCTCCGGGGAGACGCTCTACTTCTACGACGCGGCCTCTCCCATCATCCACCGCGACTCTCTGGACGACTCCATCATCT
>JARDZQ010000052.1 GCA_029240775.1 Rubrobacteraceae bacterium
AATAGCGGCGTCCAGGCCGGGGTGGTGATCCCGGCGACGAGCACCTCCCCTGGCCTCATCTCGCCGAAGTCCTCCGGGCCGCGCAGCACGCGAGCCCGCCCCGTTACGCGTCCCGAGCTGGCGCCAACACCCTCGATGACGCCGCCGGTTGGTTCCCCCGACCGCGCCGGCATCCAGCGCTGCCAGTCCATCCCCAGGAACCTCACCCCCTTCGGGAGCAGCGGCGGCGGCGTGGCGTGCCTCTGCGCCTGCCACTCGGACTTCCGTTCGCGGACGGCCCCGGAGAGGCTCTCCAGCTCCGTCCGGCCCGCGTCTAAGGCCTCGGCCGCTTCCCTTAACTCGTCCCCCTGCATCCAGAACACCTCGTCGGGTCTCTCGATGGCGCCGGCGGCGGCAAGGCGGCGACCAAGCTCGAAGAGCATCCGTCGCATCAGGGGCCAGCCCAGCCCCACATCGGCCAGGGCGTCCTCCCGCAGCGGAACGTACCTCTGCGTCCAGCGCAGAAGACTGCGGAAGGCTCTCCGGCGCGGGGCGTCCAGGCGCGCCATCGTGGCCGCCGTCGCCTCCTCGCGGCGAGCGGTGGCGGCTCGCTGGCGCTCGCCTGGGTCCTTCCCCTCTCCCCGCAGGTAGTACTTGAGCGTGTCCAAGATCGGCGCAGGGTCGTCGGCGGGGACCGGCTTGGCGAAGTCTAGGTCGTAGACCATGCGCCCGTAGCGGTCCAGGTGCTCCCGGAAGCGTGAGCGCCACTCGCGCCACACAGCCTCGTCTACGTCAGCGGGCGGACGCTCCGTCTCCAGCACCTCCACCGACGGCGTGTCCATGAGCGCGGCGGCTAGCGCGGGACGGGCGCGACACCAGGTAGCCAGGTCGTAGAGCTCCCTCTCGGCCCGGATGGGCGCGCTATCGAAGCCTAGCAAGAACGTCTGGGATGGGGGATCCCCCTCGCCTCTGATCAGCCGGTCGTAGAAGGCGGCGAACAGCGCCTCGCTCGTGTAGGCAGACGGCATGATCATCTGCACCGAGGTGTAGTATTGTGCCCCCCCGTAGAGAAGCTCCTTGACGCCCGCCAGGAGTTCGGTCGCCGACAGGTCTCCCAGCGGCCTTGCTTCCCATTCCTCGACCACCCTGGCGTAGCGTGGGCGGAACCTCTCGCGCCAGAGCCTCTCGCCGCCCTGGCGGACTATCATCTTCCCCAGCGCGCCGGGGACCATGCGCAACATCTGCCACGTCGCCCGGGGTGTGAGGACCATGCTGTAGTAGGCGTAGCCGTTTATAGTGGTGAACCCGAGCTCCATCTCCGTGAAGGCGTCTTCGCCGAGAAGCTCATCCCCTATTCGACGGATCGTCTGCTCTACCGGCTCTGTTACGAGGGAGGCGAACAAGGGGGAGAGAGGATCCGGCAGGAGCTCGACGATGCTGCCGCGTGCGTAGAAACCCTTGGGGTCGGGCACGGTCCAGTCGGTCGTGGGCTGCGCCTCGGGCAGGGCGGTGACGGGGCGGGCCTGCAGGATAAAGAACTTCCCCTCCGAGAGCGCCCACTCGATGTCCTGCGGCGCTCCGTAGAGCTCCTCGATCTGCGCTCCGTAGCGAGCGAGCTCCGCTGCCCCTTCGTCGCCGATCACCGGCTCCCGCCGCCGCTCCTCCGGCACGGGTCTCTCTTCGGTGCCGCGCTCCGTGTAGACGGTCATAACCTCTTTGTCCGCGGTCTCGCGGGAGATGATGCGTCCGCTCGAGCTGTCCACCACCAGCGTGTCTGGCGTCACCCGCCCACCAACTACCGCTTCGCCAAGCCCCCACGCCGCGCTTATGACCGTCCGGTCGCGCTGGCCGCTCACGGGATCGGCGGTGAACAGGATCCCCGCAGCATCGGCCTCGACCATCCGTTGCACCACCACCGCCAGGCTGACGGAGGCGGGGTCTATGCCCTGGTTCTTCCGGTAGGACATCGCCCGCGCCGTCCAGAGCGAGGCCCAGCAGTCTCTTACCGCCTCGAGGAGCGCCTCGGCGCCGCGGACGTTCAGGTAGGTCTCCTGCTGGCCGGCGAAGCTCGCTCCCGGCAGGTCCTCGGCGGTGGCCGAAGACCGGACGGCGACGGGTGCCTCGCCATCTCCGTCCAGCGTTGCGTAGGCCGCTCGGATCTCGGCGGCTACGTCATCCGGGATCCCGCTTCGGGCGAAAAGCGTGTGGATCTTCTCCGCGGTCGTCTCGAACGCCGCCGGATCGTCTGAGCGCGAGGCGAGGCCGATGATTTCGTCTCTCAGACCACCCGCCTCGACGAAGGCGTCGTAGGCTCCGGTAGTGGCGACGAAGCCGGGCGGTACGGGCAGTCCAGCGCGGCTCAACTCTCCCAGGTTGGCGCCCTTCCCGCCCGCGCGGGCAATATCTTCTTTGCGTATCTCATCGAACCAGACCGCGTACGTCACGTCTCATGCCCCTTACTGTTGGTCGAGGAACCCCTTTATAGCCGAGAGGTGCTCCGCCGGCCGGGTCACCATGACGGCGTGGCCCGAACCGGCGAGCTGGACGGCACTATTTCGACCATGGGCAGGTCCTCGGCGTGTGCCAGCGCGTAAGCCAGTTCGGCGTCGTAGTCGAAGCGCAACCAGCGACGCAGCATCCACCGCAGCGAACGAGGCGGACCGAAGCGGTCCCATTGCGCCGCGATCCCCGGTGCCAGCATCCGCCGGCGCTCGGAATCGAGCACCGGCTCCGCCGTGGCGGCGAACCGTCGGGCGCCGATCTGCACCTCTACACGCGGCTGCGCGAGCAAGTTCTGGTACCAGTCGCTGCGGGTGCCCATGCCGGCCAGCACCAGGTAGCGGCCGTCGAGTTTCTGGAACGTGAGCGCCGTCCGGCGGAGCAAGCCGGTCCTGCGTCCTGTGGTCGTAAGCAGCAGCGCATAGGCTCCCATGAGCCGTGCCAGAGGTCCGCGATAGGCGCAGGCACCCACTTTGAAGAACGAAAGCATGAGCTGGCCAGGCCGCTGGAAAGGGAATGCCGCCGGCGGGTTGGCCACGATCGCAGAGCCGGGATCTTGGTTCGTCGTCATAGCTCCTCCAGGAATGAGCGGACGGCGGCGATGTACTCCGCAGGCTGCGTCACCATGACCGCGTGACCCGAGCCGGCGAAGGTTCGTACGCTCGCCCGCGGGTAGAGAGCGCGGAGCGCCGCCCGGGCCTGCGGTGAGAAGGCCTGGTCGTGCTCGGACTCGATCACGAGTATTCGGCCCGGCCAGCCTGCCAGGTCGCTCGGACCGAACCGGTAGCGGCTGAAATCCAGCATCTCTTCCAGCGCACTCACCAGATCAGCCTTCGAGAGCCGGGTCGCCAGCACCTCGTCGAGCAGACCATACCAGAACTTCTGCTCCTTCGGTGGGACGACGAACCAGCGCCGCCAGTTCCAACCCGTCGCCCGACGCACCACGCCCTCGGGGAGGAGCGCGAACAGGCACACGAGCAGGGGGAGGCCGGGGAGCAGGCTCGCGCCGGGCGTGCCCGTGTTCGCGAGCATCAGCGACCTTACCCGCTCCGGGTGCCGCCGGACGAAGCACTGGGCGACGAAGCCACCGAACGAGGAACCAAACAGGTCAGCCTGCTCGACACCCTCGGCGTCCAGGATAGCCACCAATCCGTCCACGAGGGCGTCCATGGTGTGCGCGGCCGGGTAGGAAGGCGAGATCACGCGGAAATGGGGCTCCAGCGCCTCGAAGAGCAGCAGATACATGTCGGGCACACGCGTCCCGCCTGACGGCAGCAGGACCGTGCGCTCTCCCCTACCGCCGACCACGTAGCGCCACCGGACGCCGTCCACCTCGAGTTCCCTGTAGGGGTGCGCACGGCGGAAGGCGCGCAGGCGTTCCTCCAGGTCCGCGTGGGAGGGCTCCGGGACTCGTCCCGCCAGGAACTCTTTGATGGCGGAGAGATATTCCTCTTTATGACTCATCCAGGGCGTGTGTCCGGCGCCGTGGATCGTATAGACCCCGGCCAGCGGGTAGCAACGCCTGAGCTCGGCGCGCTGCTCCCGCGTCACGGGGTCCTCGTCCGACTCCAGGATAAAGACCCGCCCCGGCCAGGAGGCGAGGTCGTCAGGTCTAAATTGGAAGCTCTCTACAACATCAATCCCGAGCCGGTACATGTCGCGCAACTGTTCCCTCGACAGGCGCCATACGAGCCCGTGCTGGTAGTCGCGCCAGAACGCCTGATCCTCCACCGGCACGCTCGGCACACCGTAGAAGGCACGCGAGAGCCCCCGCTCCCTTAGCATCCGCAACCATCCAACCGGCACGAGACGCAGAAGCGCCAGAAAGATCTTCGCCAGCCACAACAAGCTTTGCGGCGGCACCAGCGTGTTCGCAAGGATGAGGGTCTTCACCCGCTCGGGATGGCGACGCACGAAGCACTGGGCAACCATTCCGCCGTAGGAAGGCCCGAGCACGTGCGCCGCGCGCACCCCCTCGGCATCCAGGACGCCCGCCAGCCCGTCGAGGAGTTCGGCGGCGGTGGACACGGACGCGTAGCTCGGCGCGATGACCCGATAGCCATCCTCGAAAGCCGGGATGCGGGTGAAGCCAGCTTCGCCGACCATCGCCCCGCCCGGCAGGATCAGGAGCGCCTCCTCACCCTCGCCGCTGGCGATGTAGTCCCAGCCCACCCCGTCGACGATGACGTGCTTGAGCGGGTGCGTGGCCCGGAACTCCCGCAACTCCTCCCAGCGAGTGGCTCCAAGGTCGCGGCGGGTTCGCTTCACCCTCAAGAACCGTTCGATGCCGAACCGATGCCACGTCCTGCGGTGTCGCTCGTCGAGCAGCGGGAGGGCAGCCCCGGCGTCTATTACCTCCGGTTCGAATACGTCGTAGGTCTCGCCCTTCGCCTCGACCGCCGCCCGCCCTGCCGCGAGCACGTTCTTCAGCCAGTCCACGCCCTCGCCGTAGGGCAGTGGGATGACGAAAGCGTCCCCGGCAACCGGCACCGCCACCACCGGTGTCGCGTACTCCCTGCCGGAGCGGCGTCCTCTGTGCCGGATCACGGCTGCGTACCAGTGCCTCCGTCCGGCGAGGTTCATCATGGCGGGGTTCAGGACGCGCTTGTTGAGGACGCGGATCTCGTCCCTGACCCGCGGCCCTCCGTGACGCAGGACCAGAGAGAGCAGGGTGAGTGCCGTCATCAGCGCCACGAGAGGCAGCACCGCCAGCGCGACGATGCGCCCGGCCCACCTCCACGCGGACTTGCTCGCTTTCTTCGCCTTCACAAGACACCTCCCCGCTCTCGCAGCTATCCACGACACGCCGGGCGGCGATTCCGGCTCTAGCCCGGCTCGACCTCTGAGAAGTCGAACCTGGCGGCCTTGGTGATGTAGGAGTCCATCGCCTCGGAGACCTCGTCCTCGGGGTAGATCGCCTCTACCGGGCACTCCGGCTCGCAGGCACCGTAGTCTATGCACTCCTCGGGGTTGGTCATGAAGTGGTCGCCCGCGTCGTAGATGCAGGCCACCGGGCACACCGCCACGCAGTCTTGGGCCTTGGTGCCGATGCACGCTTCCGTTATCATGTAAGTCACGCTCCTACCTCCTTCGCAATCAGCGAGAGACCGGGACGCGTGTCAGCCGGGCGTTCTAGCGGAGAGTCTCCCTTTGCGTCCGTCCGAGCGACCTCAAGACCCAGGCCCGGGCACGGTCCTCCTCGCCCGGCTCCAGGGGTCCCTGTTCTCCAGCCACGAAGAAGCTCTCCGGTGGCGCCAGAAGCCGGCAGCCGAGATCTCGCAGTATCCTGTGGATCTTCCTGGCCGCCGAGCCCGTGATCCAGCGGGACCCCGGGTAGCGTGTATCGAAGGCGAGGGCAGCCATGTTCTTCAGCCTCCCCTTCGGTACGCCATCGAGCTTGTCCCTGATGCCGGAGGGGAGCCCATGACGCTGCGTGGGAGAACCGACGATCAACAGATCTGCATCGTGGTGATCCAGACTGCTGATGCCCGCGACTGACGTCGCCCGCGCCTCCCCATGCTCGGAGAGAGCCTCCGCCATAGCCCGGGCCAGCTTCTCCGTGTTGCCGTACTCTGTCTCGTAGACGATCAGCGTCTTCATTCCGCTTCTCCTTTCCTCGAGAGCGCCTGGAGCAGGAGCAAACCTCCCGCGACCATCAACAGAACACCCCAGAAAGCTCGCCACTTCAACGACCCTATCGCTAACACCTCCTTGCATCTAACACTCCAAGTCTAGCCGGGGAAACCCGTACTGCCTTGAGCAATATGGCCTGTTTATCTGGTCACGATTGAGCATTCTGAGCGCCGGTAAGCCGTAGCGACGCTACGCTGTGCCCCCCAGGCGCCTTGCGTGATGGAGCTGCTGACGCACCCACGACCTGCGGGCGGTCGTCGCAGAGGGCGTCGTCGGCACCGGGGGTCGCTTGAAGTGAAAGTTCTGTAAAGCGACGAGCCATCCGTCATCTTGGGCAGGAAGATGGGGGAAAAGGGATGGGACGAGAGCGACCGGTAAAATAAGACTCTTTCCCACGAGGATACTATTCGCCACCCACGGATCTGCGGACGCCGTCCTTGCCGGGAGGGCGTCCGCAGATCTCGCGAACACCATCGGCTCGGGATTGCACGTCGTCCACGCGCGGCACCCCCTCCCCTCTACGTGCAAGAGCGTCGCCCGGGCGCCCGTACGAACGGAAGGCCCGCGACCTTCTGGACGACCAACTGGAGCGGGTAAAGGACATGGGAGGGCTCGTCGAAGGCGACTATCTGAGAATGGGCCCACCGGCCGACGAGATCTTGGATGCCGCCGAGGAGCTCGAGGCGGGGCTTATCGTGCACGAAGATCTTGCGAGCGGCAGGGAAACCTGTTCTGGTCTGCCGCGAGGCATGAGGTCTCCCGGGTCCTCTACACTCGCCGCCCTTCGTGGTAACCACCTTCACCTGGCGGGATGCCGAACCGGTCAGGCGTTGAGACGATGCACCTCCTTGATCAGAGTTGACCCTTCTGGTTGGTGAAGGTGCCGCCAGTAGCCAGCAGGTCATGAAATGGTCAATATGTGCCGGCAATATGATCAACGTTGCTCATGGCAGGCGGTGTTCCATACGACACGATGTCGGTGTGATGCGGACCGGTTATCGACAATTTCCCCCCTCCCACGAAGCCGGTCCGCGTTGCAGTCGCTGTCGGACTAGGGGAAGGAGATCGGCCCGAAGATACCGGATCTTTGACGAAAGGTAGGAGAAGGAGGTAGACGATGCTTAGCCCGTTCAGGCGTTTCTGGGACATGCAGAGCGAGATCAACCGTATGGTCGCCGAGGCCTTCAGGGGCATGCCGCAGATACCGGCCACCGAGGCGGGATGGACCCCGACGGTGGACGTGGTGACCAAGGACGAAGACATGGTCATAAGGGCGGAGCTTCCCGGGATGAAGCGCGAGGACGTCAACATCAGCTTCCAAAACGGCGTCCTGACCATCTCGGGAGAGCGCAAGGAAGAGGAGGAGCGGAAAGAGGCGAACTACCTCGTCAAGGAGCGCCGCTACGGATCGTTCAGCAGGAGCATGACGCTCCCGGAGGGCATTGACGAGGATAGGATCAAGGCGACTTTCAAGGACGGCGTGCTGGAGGTTACCGTGGAAGGCGCCGGTACGCAGGTCGAAGCAGGCCCGAGGCGGATCGAGATCGAGGACTAAGGGTGAGGAGAGCCCCGGCGAACGTTGTTCGCCGGGGCTCTCTTCCGGAAGCTCTCACCGTTTGTGATTGCCCCTCGTGACGTACGATTCGCGGTCTACTTCCGACACGGATCTTCCACTTCTCGTCTCGTGCGGAATCCTGGATCGTCTCACGAAGCAGTTCTCTAAGGCTGCTCGCGAGACCAGCGCCTACCTCCACAGAAGCCCGTCTACCAGTATCCATACTCCCACTATGAGGGCTACGCCGACGGTCCGGTCCCGCGCCGCGATCCGGTGGAGCCTATCGATGATCTCCATCGTGGCGATGGCCTCCCACACCAGAACCAGCGTGTGCAGGGGAGGGATGATAGCCAGGTTCCAGCCAATGGTGGTGATGACGATCAGATCCAGCGGCTGCAGGACGACGAAGGGCAAGAAGAAGGTCACGCCCAGGATATTGAACACCCG
>JARDZQ010000520.1 GCA_029240775.1 Rubrobacteraceae bacterium
CCATCGGCAAATGCCATCGCAGATGCGCTACCTAGACTCACAACAGGCGCAGAGTCTCCTCAACGCGGCCAAGGGAGACAGGCTCGAGGCCCTCTACGTTCTGGCCATCACCACGGGCATGCGCCAGGGCGAGCTCTTGGGTTTGCGCTGGCAGGACGTCGATCTTGAGAGCGGCTCGCTGCAGGTGCGCCGCACCCTCTCACAGATAAAGGGCGGCGTAGCTCTCTACAAAGAGCCCAAGAGCGGCAAGGGACGCAGCATCAGGCTCTCGGGTATGGCCCTCGAAGCGCTCAGGCGCCACAGGGCTTCCCAGAACGAGGAGCACCTGAAGCTTGGGGGCCTCTGGGAGGACCATGGCCTCGTGTTCCCGGGCCCCGCGGGCGAGCCGATGCGCCGCTGGACGCTCGATCGCCGCTCCTTCGCCCCCTTGCTCGAACGCGCCGGGCTTAGCGGCACCGTGACCTTCCACGGCCTCAGGCATACCTGCGCGACCCTGATGCTCAAGGGCGGCATCCACGCCAAGGTGGTGCAGGAGGTGCTCGGGCATGCCGACATCGCCCTCACGCTCAACGTCTACTCCCACGTGCTCCCCGACATGCAGGAGGAAGCGGCTCGCAGGATGGACGAACTGCTGGCCTGAGAATGCGTTGCTGCCACGTTGCTGCCACTTGGCCCCGGTGCAGAGACTAAGGCTTTTCACTGTCGGTCAGATTTGTGCGGCTTTTGCAGGCTTTTGCAGGAGCTTACGAGTACCGGAGGTCGGGCTCGAACCGACACGGTGCTCTCGCACCACCGGATTTTGAGTCCGGCGCGTCTACCAATTCCGCCACTCCGGCATGCTTCGGGACTCGGCGATTATAGCATGGGGTGGGGTATTTACGGGACAATCCGCCTCGCTTGACAACGGATACGCTTCTACCCATAATCCGCATCAGATAGGCGTTTGCGAAGCGTGATCAGGGGTGATCCGTCGGCGGTCTCTGGACCGTAGCGAAGTTCCGTACAGTAGGACGCCCGCCGGGCCGAGACAAGGAGGCAAAGTGAAGAGAACGCGTCGGAGCGTAATTCTGGCGGTACTGGGGCTGGCCGCCGCGTTGCTGGTCGTCGTCGGCTGCGGCGGTGGCGCGGGTGGCGGCGGGGGGGGCGGGGGAGAGGCTCCCACCGCCAAGATAGTTAGCGACCTGCCGATGCAGGGGGCGAACCGGGCCCAGACCCTGACCATGGTCAACGCCATAAGACTGGCCCTACAAGAGCGCGACAACAAGGCGGGGGACATACAGATAGAGTACGAGGTTCTGGACGACGCCACGGCGCAGGCCGGCCAGTGGGACGCGGCCAAGTGCGCCGAGAACGCCCAGTCCGCGGCCCAGGACGAGGAGATCATCGGCTGGATCGGGCCTTTCAACTCGGGTTGCGCGGCGGTCGAGATCCCGATCCTCAACGAGGCGGGGCTCGGTATGATCAGCCCGGCCAATACTTACATCGGCCTGACCAAGCCCAGCCCTGATCCGTCGGAGCCGGAGAAGTACTACCCGACGGGCGAGCGTAACTACGCCCGCGTGATCGTGGCCGACGACAAGCAGGGCAAGGCCGGCGTCGCGCTGATGCTAGAGCAGGGCTTCGAGAGCGTTTACATCCTCGACGATAAGGAGACCTACGGCAAGGGCCTCGCCGACCAGTTCCGGCAGGCCGCGGAGGACCAGGGAATAGAGGTCGTCGGCCGCGAGGGGATAGACGGCTCGGCGCCCAACTACCGCTCGCTGATGAACAAGATCGCGGAGGCTCAGCCCGACGCCATCTACTTCGGCGGCATCATCGAGAACAACGCGGCCCAGCTCATCAAGGACAAGGTCGGCGCCGGGATGAGCAACGAGGAGGTCGCCTTCATCGGACCGGACGGCATCTTCGTGGACGAGCTCCTAACCCAGGCGGGTGATTCCGCGGAGGGCATCTACGTAACCTTCGGCGGCCTGCCCCAGAGCGAGCTCTCCGAGGAGGGCCAGAAGTTCGTCCAGAAGTACGAGGAGAAGTACGACGACGTTATCCAACCGTACACCGCCTACGCCTACGAGGCGGCCAACGTGATGCTCGACGCTATCGAGAAGGCCTCCGAGGATGCCGGCGGCGACGTGCCCGATAGGGAGGCCGTGGTGGAGCAGATCTTCGCCACCGAGGACTACCAGGGCGCCCTCGGCACCTGGAGCTTCGACGAGGACGGCGACACGACCCTCACCGAGCTCTCGGTCCAGCAGGTCGAGGGCGGCGAGTTCACGCTCGACCGCGTCCTCGACGTCGCCGACCTGCAGTAGAGATGACGCCAGAGCGGGGGCCGGTCGCGCTGGCCCCCGGCTCCCGACCGGAGGACGCTCATGAGGACGGTTGAAGCGGCGAAGCCCCGCTCGAAGACTCTTATTCAGAGCATCGGGTCCTCGAGCTGGAGCTCGCGGATCGCGGTGGCCCTCATCGCGGTCCTGGTGGTATTGCTTGTCATAGAGGCGGTCAGGGAGCCGAGGCAGTTCGCCTCGCAGCTGGTCATCGGGATCACCAACGGGGCCATCATCGCGCTCATCGCGCTCGGCTACACGCTGGTGTACGGGATCATCGAGCTGATCAACTTCGCCCACGGCGACAACTTCATGATCGGCTCCTTCGTAGGGCTGACCGTTCTTAGCGGAACGTTCTTTGGCCTC
>JARDZQ010000053.1 GCA_029240775.1 Rubrobacteraceae bacterium
GCCGCCGTGGTCCTGACCGACTACGTGCCCCACGCTATCGGGGTGCCCCCGAACCTGGACCTTTACGTCGTCGCCGATGAAGCGGCAGCGGAGGTGGTCGTGAAACTCGGAGTGCCGGAGAAGAAGATACACCCGACCGGCATCCCAATTGACCCTGCCTTCGAGGCTCCCGCCGACCCGGGTGGCGTTCGACGGGACCTGCTGAAGCTCGAGGATGACGACCTCCCCGTCGTGCTCGTGATGGGCGGTGGGCTCGGCGGCGGAGACCTCGAGAGAGCTGTGTCGCTCCTCCTCGAGACCAGCGCAGCTATGCACCTCGTCGTGCTCTGCGGTTCGAACGAGCGTTCTCGCGAGCGTTTGGAGAAGCTTGCAGCGAAGGAGGGGTATTCAGCAACCTTCCTCGCTTTCACCGATCGCGTGCGGGACCTTATGGCGGGGGCTACGGCGCTCGTCACCAAACCGGGAGGCATGAGCTGCACGGAGGCACTGGCCACGGGCCTGCCTCAGGTGCTGTACCATCCGATCCCCGGTCAAGAGGAAGACAATGCCGCGGCCATGGCACGCTACGGCGCAGGAGTAGTCGTCAAGACGACCGATGAGATTTTGGGCGAGACGCTAAGTATCTTGGGCAGTCTTGACCACCGACGCCGGATGGTCGAAGCGGCCAGGGCCGCCCATCGCCCGCACTCCGCCAGAGCGGCCGCCGAGATAATACTGGGCGGGTTGTCGTGAGGCACCCACGAACTCACGCTTGGCAGGCCGCCGCGGGCATCGTCGCCGGCGGTGCCGCCCTGGCGGGGGTTAGGACGGCAGCCGGTCGTCCGGTACTTTCTGCACCTACCCTGGCGGCGGCCGGGGCCGGGACGGTGGCTGGCGGGATCATGGTCTACGAGTGGCTAACGCCCCGATCCTGGCTCTACGGACCCGTGTTTTGGCACGCTCGCACGCAGGAACGAGTGGTCGCCCTGACCTTCGACGACGGTCCGTGCCACCCATACACGGAACAGCTACTCGAGATCCTTGCCCGCGAGGGAGTAAGGGCGACCTTCTTCCAGATCGGGAACAACGTCCGTCGCGAACCGAACCTCGCCGCCGAGGTCGCCTCCCGGAACGTCGTTGCCAACCACACCTACGATCACCCGCACCTCGTCTGGAGTCGTCCTGGCACGGTCAGGGAACAGTTGCAGCGTGGCCAGGAAGCCATCCACGACGCAACGGGCACCCTCCCCCACCTGTTCCGCGTCCCGCACGGCTGGTACGGGCCACAAGTCATCTCGACCGCCGAAGAACTCGGCTTCCGGTGCGTTGGCTGGTCGGTGATGGCGTGGGACTGGGACCGTCAGCCGTCGGACGTCATCGAGCGTCGCATCCTGCACGGTCTTCGCCCCGGCGGCGTCTCGCTGCTGCACGACGGTCAGGACACCGACGCCTTCCCGAAGGCCGACCGTTCCCACACCGTAGCCGCGGTTCCGCACATCATCCACACCCTCAAGGCAAACGGCTTCGGCTTCGCTACGCTCCCGGAGTTGATGGACCTCGACGCCCAGGATAGCCGACCGTAAACTCGTATTCGTTGCCCACCTTCACCCCTTCCCCGAAAAGGCGCATCCGGAGCAGGGCAAGACCCGAAGCCGGGAGCGTGGCCACAACCGTCCCGACCTTCAGAACCGAATCAGCCGGTATCACCGTCTGCCCCTCGCCGCGGGCTATGCTGGATCCTCCCAGCAGCAGCTCCCAGCTCCACCTCGTCGCACCCAGCCCTCGTACCAGGTCGTTCACGACGAACAGCGGCAGGAAGAGCCTAGTGCCTACCTCGTAGATTTCTCGAGGGTACTCCGCGCAGACCAAGACGGGGTTCATGACCGTCTTTAGGGTCTCGTATGCAGTCTTCGGTCGTCGCCTCCAGTCAACGACGGACCAGGAGATGGCCGGCGCTGGGTCGTTGAGCATAAAAGCGAACGTTCCCCCTGTCGGGTGGTACTTGCGGCGGCGGAACAGTTCCGTGGCGTGCTTGAGCACCTCGGCCTGATAGTTTTGCGTCCTTCGGACGAAGGCCGTCCGATCCCCTTCCCAGGGCACGTAGCGCAACATCCGCCGCGCCTGCAGGCGGTAGTTCAGAGAGAGGCTCGCCCAATCCGGAGCCTGCCCAGGTGGCCAGATCTCCCGTAGCGACTCCGAATTGGGTAGGGCCTGGGCCCCGTATTCCGTGGGCAACCGCGAGAGGCCAGGAAAGAACTTCACGGCCCGCTCCAGGTCCCTGAAGCGCCCGTAGTACCACCCGAAGTACAGGTGGTTCGTCGTTAGAGGATGGCCTGCCGCGTCTATTACAGGGCGGGATTCATCCTCCCTCTGGATCGCGCGTACGACCGCGGGGTCCAGGACCCGCCGCTGCCACAGCGCCCAGCGCGGCGAGAGCACCTCGGCAGCGGTGCGTAAGAGGTTCGGCAGGCTCCATTTCTCGGGTGGCACTACGTAGAAGGGCTCGTCGTGGGCCAGGTAGATCGCGACCGAAGGATGGCTGCGCAGGTCCCTGGCCATCTCCCCGGCTTGCGTGACGGCGGGTCCAAGGACGCTTCGCCTATGGGTCCACTGCAAGGGAAAGTCCTGGAAGACGAGTAGCCCAAGCTCGTCGCAAGCTTCGTAGAAGGCATTTTCCGCCACGTGGGCATGGACCCTAACCGCGTTCATGCCGGCGTCGCGCACCAGGGAGGCATCAGCACGCAAGCGCTGCTTCGAGGCCCTAGCCGGGTAAGCGTCGGTGGGAACGTAGTTGATGCCACGCGCAAAGAGGCGCTCCCCGTTGAGGTATACCTTCCAGTCGCGCAACTCTACACTGCGCGCGCCGAAGCGTACGGAATCGTCGACCTCGCCGCAGCCGAGGGTCAGCTCGTACAGGTGCTGCTCCCCCCTGTCACACACCCACCAGGGACGGATCTGCGGCACGTAGAACCCCACCTCCAAGCGGTTGGTGCCCGCCTCGACGCGCACCGCACGCTCGAGCTCGACGCTCGGGGCCTCGAAACCCAACGGTCGTACCAGCCCCGTCAGCCTGGTCATCATGCCTCGGCGGGCGCGGAGTTCGACGTACGCACGTCCGAACCCCGAACCGTCGGCCGTCGCGCCAAGAGAAGTGATGCGCACGTTCCCGCTCGATAGGAGGTCCACACCCCTGAAGATGCCGCCCGGGTTTATGTGGGGCCCCAACCCGTCCCACCGAGCCCACACCCCCCCAACGGTCTCCCGCTCGTTTTCCGCAGGCTCCTCTGGGCTGTTGACCTCTACCAATAGCTCGTTCTCGGCGTGTTCCGCGAGAACGTCGGTAACGTCGAACTCGAAGGCAGCGAAGTATCCTCGATGGTCGCCCAGGTGCCTGCCGTTCAGCCAGACGCGTGCCGAGTAGTAGACCCCACCGAACCGCAGACACACCATCTCGTTGCGGGCGGGTGGTCGCCGCGCGAACCTGCAACGGTACAACACGAGCCCCTCGTACGGCCCGAAGGCGTCTTCGAGCTGCCAATGCCCGGGAACCCGAATAGGAGACCAGGCGCGCCTTATTCTCTCTGCTTCGGCCGCGTGCGCAAGCGGAACGGCGATAGGTACGGCTTCCCAATTTTCAAGGGCCTGCCCTGGACCACGAGAAGTCAGCGCATATCTCCCGCGAGGCGTAAGACACCAACCGGTTGCCCCTCCACGACCATGCCCAAACGGGTCGCGGCCTCGCTTTGGAGCGCGTGGTCACAACTCTTCATGAGTGCTAATTCTCCGAGAACTCGTCGGCATCGTGCAAGTTGGTCCGTGCCACGTCAATATCAGCCTTACTCTGAGATACCGCCGTCACGGCCCTTTCCCGTCGACCAAGCTATTCTCGGGCGCTGGTCGCGAGCCCATAACGGTTCTCCGTACCCTGTCCTGCTGTGCGAGAATGGCGGCCTAGGTCGGGCAACGTGTGCGAGTCGGGGACGGTAACGTGAAGCTGCTCATGACGCACGGGTACATGCTCTCGGACACCGGCAGCAACGTCTACGTCCAGAACCTCTGCCGCGCCCTGGTGCGCAAAGGCCACGAAGTGTACCTCCTGTGTCAGGAGCCGGCGCCCCTCTCCTACGACTTCGTGGGCGAATTCGGGGTGGTGGACGGGGACCGAATCGACAAGCTGGGCGAACAAGAGACCCCGTACCCGGGGCGCTGTGTCCTCTACCGGCCGCAGATAGGCGGGCTCCTCCCGGTCTACGTCTACGACGACTATCCCGGCTGGCGGGTCGAGACCTTCTTGGATCTCACGGACGAGGAGCTCGAGAACTACCTCGGGAAGAACACCGCCGCGGTTCGGACGGTGCTCGAAGCGGTCGGGGCCGAGTCGGTAGTCACGCATCATGCCGTGCCTGGCCCCCTAATCGCGCACCGCGCCATCGAAGGCACCAACGTTCCCTACACTAGTATCGTCCACGGCAGCGCCCTGCAGTACGTCGCCCGCAAAAGCGAGAAGTACATGCGTCTCACCCGCGAGGGGCTCGAGGGAGCGAAGAACATCGTCGCTCTCTCCTCCGACAGCGCGGGCACCGTTGCCGAGGACCTCCCCGACCTGGCGACCAGGATCTCTGCCCTCCCGGGCGGCGTGGATACCGCGCTCTTCCGGCCGGAGGCCATGGATCTCCGTTTCCTGGATCGCCTGAACGGCGGCTCTGGTCGCGGTCCCGACCAGCGAGCAGCTCTGAACGAGGCATTGGAGGCTTCCACGAACGTCGACGAACTGTTGGGAGATATCCGCAAGGTCGCCGGCTCCTACGAGGCCCGCTCGCACGACCGGGACGCCGGCGAACGACTTGAAGGTTTTCTCGCCGCCAACTCTCCACTGGTGGTGTACGTGGGCAAGCTCATCCACTCCAAGGGCGTCCACAGCCTCCTCTCGGCCTTTGCTCGAATAAGACGCGAGACAGATGCCCGCCTCCTCGTCGTCGGCTTCGGGACCTTCCGCGAAGGTCTGGAGGCCCTCACCCATGCCTTGAGCACGGGTGCCGAGAAGACGGTCGAACGGCTGGCTGAGCTGGGCAAGCTGCTCGAAGGAGGACCTGCGGGGCCGCTCGAGCACTTCGAGGTATCCAGAGAGCTGCTAAACGACGCGGTCGGGATGGAAGATGGCGTGGAGTTTATCGGCCCGCTTCGCCACGAGGAACTGGCAAAGCTCCTGCCGAGGGCCGAAGTCGGGGTTGTGCCCTCGATCTTCCCGGAGACCTTCGGGCTAGTGGCCGCGGAGTTCGCGGCGAGCGGCGTCGTCCCGTTCGTTGCCGACCACTCGGGCCTCAGGGAGGCAGGGGAGATCGTCGGAAGAGGATTGCCGTTCGATCTCCACGTTGATGTGAACGGATTCGAGAAGAATCTCGCCCACGCCTTGGCGGATTACCTGAGCCTGCCAGAGAGCGAGCGGCGGAGGTGCTCGAGCACTGTACGGCCCAACAGCGTCGAACACCTAAGGTGGGATAAGCTGGCAAAGCATCTCGTGGCCCTCACCGGGAGATCCCAATAGGAACGCCAAGAGCTGTTTGAGCTGCGAGCAGGAGTGAGCAAGCGATCAGGGCTAATGAGGAGGCAACGAAGATCACTCCTTGCAGTAGCCGTAGGAGTGGGCTCGCAGCCAGGCTACCACTTCTGATGAAGGAGATTGCCAATGGGTCGAGCATACAGCCACGTGCCGCGGAGGTCGAATTGAGGTACTACGCAAGTCCTTGGGCACATCACCACCGGAGCGTGGGCGCAACGGCGATCGCCAGGGCGCGACCGTAGACGGCGGTCAGGGCGTAGACCGCTACCCCGCATGCGATGCCAATCAATACCGTGGGAGCACCGGTTTGCCACCAGAGGTCGAACGCATCCTCACGCCTCACGAAAGCGGCCGAGGCGAAGATCACTCCGAACACACCGGTGGTGAGTAGCGCCAAGCCGAGGACCTGCCACAGCCGGGAGACGCCGCGCGGCGCCACATACGGCAGCACGAACTCGTAGTAGGCCGCGTTAAGGCCTACGAGAAGCAACAGCAAGCCAATATACAGCAGCAGGGACGTTGCGTGCACGACCGGACGCGCCCCTACCAGCCAGCCCACGAACGCGTAGGCCACGTTGAGCGGGTGCGACGCGCCGACGAGTTCGGCGACGGTGGCGGTGGCGGAGAGCGCTGCGGCGAGCGCGATGGCTCCGGCGAAGCTCCCCAATAGCGCCGCGCCCGCAACGCGCCGCGGGGACGGATCGGCGGGCCGCGCGGTGCGAGAACTCCCCCATATCATGAGCAGCGGTAACCCGACCGCCAGCGGAAGGACCCAGAGCAGGCGCACCGCCAACGCTGGCAAGTGGATACGCTCAAGGAGCGAGGGGCCGAAGATCGCCCCAAGGGTGAGAAAGGCACCGACGTACACTGAGGAGCCAGCGAGCGTAGCCGTCACGAAGCGCGGGTAGGAGACCTTGAGCAGACCGCAAGCGATCACCGTAGCGTAGCGCAGTCCCGGTGTGGCACGCCCGACCGCGATGCCGCTCCAGCCGCTGCGGGAGAGCAACGCCTCGGCTCGGGAGAGCTGTTCAGGCCCGAGGTGCACGTAGCGACCGAAGCGCTCGACCAGCGGGCGCCCGCCGCGACGTACTATGGCATACAGTCCGCTGGCGCCGACCCCGGAAGCCATCGTCAAAGCCACGAAGAACAGTACGAGTCGCGGCAGCGAACGGTCAGCCATGGTGCCGGCGAATATGACCAGGAAGTCGGACGGGATCGGCAGCGGTATGCCCACCTCCTCGATGATCACGACCAGGAGAATGGCGCCGAAACTGTGCTTGGCCAGTGAGGTTAGCATGACGTCCTTTTTACCGGGCCGACAAGACTCGAGCCCGCATTGTACGGCGGACGTGGCGGTCTGGATGATCCGGGAGTGGGTCCACACCCCGATGGCTTGAGTACTCGGAGCCCGTATCCACTGCTAAGCCGCTGGAAGACCGGATCCGGGCCCCGCTCTGTGTTACGCGCTACGGTCCAGCCGCCGCGGACCGCCGCGCGCAGAACGGCCAGCGGACCCTATCAACAAGAGTACCGAGACCGCCAACACCCACACCAGCCCGAGAATGCCCCCCAGCGGGATCAGGAAGCGCAAGAGCGCGAACAGCGCAGCCACGAACCCAGCCAGGGCCAGCCATCTCGGCATCACGCTCGTACTGATCACCACAACCGACGTGGCGGCTATGAGCACCGATATGCCCGCTAGGCCGAGACGGTACATCCACCCGGAGAGCGCCAGGGAGAGGAAGCCAAGTTGGGCGTCGGGCGCGAGGTTCTCGAAGCGCGCGAGTGTCGCCGGGTAGACGATCTCCAGCGCCGCGACGCTGAGCAGGTTGCCGATGAAGGTAACTACCGACAGGTTGAGCGATTGCAGCAGTGGACTGACGTACAGCAGCTCGAGCATCACGATCGGAACCAGGGTCAGCAGCACGACCATGACCCAGTCCGACTGCGAAGACTGGACCTGCGGCATTACTACGGCGCTCATGTAGCCGGGAGAGGCTGCGACGGTCTCGTTCAGCTGGGTTAGCCAACTGGCGAACGTGCCCTCTTCGCCCCGGCAGACTCGTACGGTGGTGACGGCCTTGGCGACCCGGGGAGCATTCGTTTCCACGATCATGGCGAGCTTATTAACGTGCGCTGGCCAGCTCGCGGGAGAAGCGGTTATGGTTCTCGATAACCGGGACCATATCGACCGTGGCGACCCGCCCGTCTTCCACGACGACCCGACCGTCGATCACCGTGTAGTGCGCCTTTTGCGGCGCGCAGAATACGGTGGCCGCGACCGGGTCGTTCAATGCGCCGGCATAATCTACCGTGTTCAGGTCGATGCTGAAGAAATCAGCGCACATCCCGGGGGCTAAAGCGCCGATGTCAGAGCGGCCCAGGACGGCGGCACCTCCGCGGGTTGCGATCTCCAGCGCCTCCCGCGCCGTCATCCACTCGCTGGCCCTCAGTGGATCGGAGGTCGAGAGCAGGGTCTGCGGCCCCTCAGGCGGGAG
>JARDZQ010000054.1 GCA_029240775.1 Rubrobacteraceae bacterium
CCAAGCCCTTGCTCGCGGCGGCGCTCGCCTTCGCGAGCGGCGCGCTCATCACGGCGCTTGCCTTCGACCTTTTCCAGGAGTCTTTCAAGCGCGGCGGCGCGTGGCTTTCGGCGGTGGGGCTTCTTGGCGGTGCAGCCACCTTCGTGGTCGCAGACGAGCTGCTCGACCGCTATATCGGAGGGGCGGGTAACGGAGTCTCGGCGTTCGCCTTGCTTGCAGGCGTAACCCTAGACGGAGTGCCCGAGAACGTGGCCCTCGGCGTCTCCTTGTTGGAGACTTCAGGGGCAGGTGCCCTCACCCTACTGGCGGCGATCTTCTTCTCCAACCTCCCCGAGGCACTGGGTGGGGCCGTGGGGATGAGAGAGCAAGGCCGCTCAAAGGGCTTCGCCATCGGTATGTGGACGGCCACGGCGGTGTTGCTCGCCGCCGCAGTGGTGGTCGGCAACGCCGCGCTCTCCGCTACGGACGAGGAGCCGTTGGCCGTGCTGCTCTCCTTCGCAGGCGGAGCCGTGCTCGCTTCGCTGGCCGACACGCTGATGCCTGACGCCTACCGGGAGGGCGGCGCCTGGGTGGCGTTCGCCACAGCCGCCGGGTTCTTGCTCTCGTTCTTGGTCGCCGAGCTCTGAGGCAGGGGCCGGGATCACTCGCCGATGCTGACACCCCAACCACGACGGGTTGTATGGCCGCATAAACAAGCGCCGTAGTGCATGCGGAGGCCCTTCGAGCGAATAGAGTCACTACACCTTGCCTTGCGCTTCCGGATGTCACTAGGTGGCGAGGGCACCTACAAACTCGAGGTAATGAGGTTGAACGCTCGTGGACAGTGCTTCCGCCTCCGACATCCCTTTCTCTCTTGTTACTTGGCGCACGGGTACAAAGGGTATCCAACTTTGTCTCCGAGCTGTCTGCCGACAGAGGCTAGCGTGCCCCACCGAGCACCGGTCAGGATACAATCTCTATCCTCATGTCACGCGCTACGACGGGTCGCCCCAAGCCACGCTGGCAGATCCGCTCGACGGTTCTCGCATTGCTGATAGAGATTTGCTTGCTCGCCACCAGCTGCGGCCCGCCAACGCGCGTCGTCGAAACCCCTGGTCATCCCAATGTGATATTCATCCTCGTCGACGACCTCGACGCCCGTCTCCTTGAGGAGCACTTGGCGAACTACCCCAACCTCAGCGAGTTGGCGGCCGAGGGCACTACCTTCGAGAACGCCTTCGTGACCGACCCCTTGTGCTGCCCTTCCAGGGCCACCATCCTGCGCGGTCAGTACGCCCACAACCACCGGGTCGTCGGCAACTGGTGGCCGCACGGAGGAGCCCGGAAGTTCCGTGACTTGGGGCACGAGGGCTCGACGGTGGCCACCTGGCTGCAAGACGAGGGCTACCGGACGGCGCTTGTGGGCAAGTACATGAACGAGTACCACGGTACGCGCGTACCGCCAGGGTGGGACGAGTGGTACGCGATATCCGGCAACCACCTGAGCACCCGGCTGAGCGAGAACGGCCGCATTGTCATCTACGACTCCGAACATCACCACCTCGACGACGTGCTTGCGGAGAAGGCAGCCGGCTACGTCCGTCGAGCGGCGGACGAGGGTTCCCCCTTCTTCGTGTGGCTCGGCACTACGGCGCCGCACGCCCCCGCTGAGCCCGCCTCCCGCCACGAGGGTACCTTCCCCGATGCCCGGCTTCCGCGCCCTCCCTCCTTCAACGAGGAGGACGTCTCCGACAAACCCGACTGGGTGCGGGACAACGCCGTCTTGGACCAGGGGCAGATTGCCCCCATGGAGAAGCTCTACCGCAAACGCCTGCAGTCGATGCTCTCCGTCGACGACATGATCGGGCGCCTCGTGAATGCGCTCAACGAGAGCGGCGAGCTGAACAATACCTACGTCTTCTTCACCTCAGACAATGGCTGGCATGCGGGAGAGCACCGGCTGACCACGGGCAAGTGGACGACCTACGAGGAGGATATTCAGGTGCCCTTGATCGTCCGCGGCCCCGGCGTGCCGGAGGGCAGGACCCTGGATCACCTCGTGCTGAACAACGACCTCGCGCCGACCTTCGCTCAGCTCGGGGAAGCGGAAGTGCCGGCCTTCCTAGACGGACGTTCGCTCAAGCCGCTGCTGAGCAATGATCCGCCCCTGCTTGAGGAATGGCGCTCCGCTTTCCTCGTCGAGGCCGCCACTGAACTGGACGATACCGTAGTACCGTTGCTGAGCGGTGACCCTCTCCCGAAGGACTGGCGGAGCACAACTCACAAAGACTGGGGCCGACCAGGACTCGAGGCCATAAGGACCGAGGACCACCTCTACACCGAGTACGGAAACGGCGAACGAGAGCTTTACAATCTGAGGGAGGACCCCTACCAGCTGGACAACCGGTATGAGGCCGTTGACCCCGAGCTTCTGCGGCGTTTGCAGGGGCGGCTCGCGGCACTGCGGGGGTGCTCCGGAGCGGCTTGTAGAGCCGCAGAAGATGGGCACTGATGTAGACGGACTTTAGAGCACTTGTGCGGTGTGGGATATGAGATCCCTGGTCGCAAGTACACTCAACGAGCAGTAGAATCCTCTCGCGGCTCGAAGATGGCGACGGCCTCATTCTCGAAGACCATACGGTACAGGTCCGTTCGGCCTTGGAAGGACCGCCAGTGTATGTCGGGGCGACGCTTGCCAAGCACGACGTAACGGACGTCGTTCTCCTTCAGGATCATCCTCGTGCGCTCGCTATCCGGGTGCTGCAGCGCCCACAGCGCGTCCCACAGCGGCTCGGCCCCGAAGGGCGGCAGATCCCTTCCTCGCTGTATCCGGTGCACCGAGTACGTCTGCATCCCACTGTAGCCACCCATAGCGAGCATCCCGCGGGTCGAGACTGGCCCCACGGACGGCGTTACGAGGATGTTGCCGCCCTCGTTGTGCTCTCTTAGCCACTCACCGGCGGCCACGACCTTCGGCGGGGGAGGCCGGTCTATGCCCCGTTGGGCTGGACCGGCACCCTCTTCCAGGTTGCGTGCCGCCTGCACGCCCACCACGGTTACCGTTACAAGCGCCGCCAGCGAAGCCGCGAAGACCATCACCGGCCCACGCGACTCCCATGACCGCAGGATTGTCACGAAGGCCAGTGCCGCGAGCAGCGCCAGCGGGATACTCAGGTCGCGCTCAAAACGATCCGGAAAGCTGCTCATAGTGGTACGGCTGCCGATGAACATCAGCGCGGCCCACAGGAGCAGGGTGAGGTACGCCAGTGTTTGCGGCAGCTCCATTCGCCTCTGCAGGAGATCTCCCGCCACGAGGAGCGCGCCCAGCAGCCCGAGCCACACGACGGTCTGTGAGGTCGTAGCCAGCAGGCGGGCGAGCTCGCCGGTGGGCTTGGTGCCTAGCGCCATCGCCACGGCCTCGCCTCCCCTCCCCGTGCCCGCGCCGCCCAAAAGACCGGCTACCAGGCTTGGCAGATCGTAGGTATCCCAGGCGTAGAGTACTGAGAGTAGGCCCAGGAGTGTGAAGGAGGAAAGCAATGCGACCCCCCTCTTTCGATTGCGGAGGAGCAGGTACGGCAAGAACAGCGTTGCCACCAGCCCGAGCAGCGCTGCCTCGTATAGGCTTGCCACCATATGGTAGAAGACCACCGAGGACCCGAAGATAGCCAAGGTAAACTGGTCCCGAACGGAGGACGAGGCGCACAGTCGTACGAGCGCGGCGACGGCCAGGACGAGCAGGAACACCCCGATCAGGTTGGGATACCTGGCGTGGCTGACGTGCTCGTAGGAGCCGCTGGCGATGAGCCCGGAGAAGAGGGCCGCCGCCACTCCGACCTCCCAGCCCCACAGTCGGCGCGCCAAGGCGTAGCAAGCCAGCGTCGGCAAGAGTAAGAGCGCGGGGCCCACGATCGCGAAGAGCTTCAAGGGCTCCAACCCGCTCAGGCCGGAGATCCCCGCTGCCAAAATGTGGAAACCGGGCGGGTACAACATGAAGGAGTCGGTGGACCCTTCGGAGAGCATCATGCCCACCATCACCGCGTGCTCGTATTTGTCCACGCCGCGCGGAAACGGCCAGTCGTATCGCATGGGACCGAGATAACTCCGCAAGAGCACCAGTATCAGAACCGCCGCAAGTAGGAACCAGCGCACCACCGGGATAACCAACGACCCCCGCCGTTCGAGGGTTTCGCTGCAAAGCCGGTGAGCCGGTTTCGGCGGCGCGTCTCCTCGAGGGGACGCAACCAAGTGTGAGATCCCTGCCGTGAGCACCAACAGCGCGCTTAGAAGCGCGACCCGCACCGCGGGCATGGCGCCCAAGAGCGCCGCCAAGACCAGCGCGGATGCAAAGATGAGCGCTATCAGCGAGGGCAGATCCAGCGAAACGGACCGCGAGGTGAGGGGCTCGTCGGATCCATGATAGGGCCCGAACTTGAGGTATCCGGTCAGCCCTGTCACCAGCACCAGCAGCACGGAGACGATAGTAATGGCAGGCGTCACGCCCACGCCGAAAAGACGCGTTTGCACCACGGCGGCGGTAGGCACCAGCGTGGTAGAGAAACCCACCGAATAGGCGAGTCGCTCGGCGCGATCAGATGTGGCGCTTAAACACCCTGCCCAAAACCACCCCGGCAGAACCCCGACCAAGATAGCCGCTGGGAGTGCCCGGACGAGATCAAGGAGCACGCCATGCCCCTATACTCCGAGCCCGATCCATGCCTGAAGCTTAGCGTACCCTCTGTCATCATACCCCTGCCACCCACCTAGGAAAAGCACGAGCGTGCCGAAGCTAGGAACGATTAGTTCTCCATCCATAGCGCATCCATCCTCTCACCAAGAGGGCATCCTTAGGCGTTCCGCGAACTGGGCATGATCTTTTTTCTTGTGAGGTGCTATAGCAGGACCCTTCTGCTCCGCCGGGGACGCAAGCTGCCAGAACCAAGGCAGCCATTGCAACTCCGCTCATCCCGAGCACCCTCCTCAGAAACTCCTCTCGGAGAGAGAGATCGCTCATCTATCGGGGGAGGCTTCCTCGATTGTACTCCGAAAGACGGCAGACCCGGCTTCCTCGGCCTTTATGTTCCCGCTCTCGGTGATCCTGCCAGCGAACAGGAAGGCAGACTGCCTGAGCGAGGACTCCAGGTCGAACGGGAAGAGCGCCGAGGTCGCGTCTTTGGGGATGATGACGTCGTACCACCTGAGCGCCGCGCTCGCTGCGGTGTAGTGAACGCAGATGTTGGCGACGGTGCCGCAGATGATGAGCGTATCCACACCCCACAGCCGCAGGATGTGGTCGAGGTGCGTCCCGTAGAAGGCGTCGTAGCGGACCTTGCGGATGACGAGCTCACCCTCCTGCGGCGCGAACTCGTCGACGATGCGCCAGCCCCAGGAGTCCTCGCGGACGTGCTCGGGCCACATGGTCCACTCCGGGTCGCCCTGGCCGTGCGTGTCCTGCGTGAAGACGACCTTCATGCCGGACCCGCGGGCGAGCGCCAGAAGGCTCTGGATAGTCGGTATCGTCCCTTCGGCGTCGGGGACTACGAGCGTACCGCCCTCCTTGACGAAGTCGTTCTGCATGTCCACCACGATCAGGGCCGTGCGGCCCGGGTTCACCCTGACCTCGCCGTGGACCTCGTACTCCGGTACCTCGACTGTGCGGGACATGAGCGACCTCCTTCAGAACACCAGGTTCCAGCTCTAGTTTATAACGCGCCCCGAGACCGCGAGCCGTTGGAATGACCCAACCATGAAGAGAGAAGTCCTAAGCGGCTGAGGGACGATCCGGAGGCGCGCGAGCAGTTGCTCGGGCGACTCGACCGTTACCTCGACGTGCCGCTCGCGCTGGCCTCCCGGGCGCTGGTCCTGATCACGGTCATCGAGCTGACCGGGGAGGTGAGCGAGCCCTGGCAGGGAACGCGACTCCGGGCTGGGCGCTCTGGAGCCCCTTTCTCGTCGAGTTCGTGGCGAAGTCCGTGCTCGCGCCTGTCAAGCGCCGCTACTTGCGCCACCTGAGTACCGGCGTGACCTCCCCGACGAAGACCGCAGAGAGGATGAGTACTGCGCCGAAGATCTGGACGGCCACCAGTCTGTCCCCGGCGAGCCAGTAACCGAAGAAGACGGCGAAGGTGGGCTCCATGGTGAGTATGATCGCCGTCCTGGCAGCGGGCAGCCGCTGCTGCACGAAGGTCTGCACATAGAACGCCCCCGCCGAAGCGAGGAGCCCGGTGATGAGCAACGCGACCCACACCTCGGGCGGCGGCAGAGCAAGCTCTCCGGTGAACGGCCAGAGTACGGCGAAGAGCAAGGCCATCGCGAGTATCTGGGCGAAGGTGAGGCCGCCCGCGTCGTGCCCGGCGGCGTAGCGGGAGAGCAGCGCGATGTGCAGCCCGAGCGCCGCCGCGCACAGGAGCGTCAGCAGGTCGCCAGGGTTCACCCCCTCAGGCCCGCCCCCTGCCAGGAGCGCCATCCCGAGCAGGCTCAGGGCGACCGCGACGATGGTCTGCCGGGAGGCGCGCACCCCGAAGAAGATCCTGTCCGCTAGAGGCGCGAAGACGACGAAGAGGCCGGTGATGAGCCCGCTGTTCGTCGGCGTGGTGTACAGGAGTCCGAGCGTCTGGAAGAGGTAGCCCATCGCGAGGACCAGCCCAATGGCCCCTCCCACGAGCAGCGCCCGGCGCGTGATCCCGGAGAGCAGGATCGGGGACAGCGCCACGCTCGCGAGCGCGAAGCGCAACGCAAGGAACCCGAGGACGCCGAAGGTGGAGATCGCATCCTGCACCACCACGAACGTCCAGCCCCAGACAGCCGTGACTCCCACGAGCAGCAATGTGTATAGGAGTCGCACAGCGCCTAAGTCTAGTAGCTTGGCGGCCCTATAGCCGCCCCGACACGTCGGCCCGCGCGAAGCGCGGGTCGTCGGTGCGGAAAGTGTCCGGGTTGGTGGCGCGCGCGAGCGCCAGGTGATAGGCGAAGAGCTGCAAAGGTGCCAGACAGGTCAGGGCAGTGAACGGTTCCGGAACCTCCGGCACGGCGAGGAGATCCGCGCGTAGCACATCCGCCGTCGCGTCGCCGACGACGAGAGAGGCGCCGCCGACCTCGTCCACGATCTCAGCCACCTCCAGGGTGCGCTCCTGCGCGGCGCCGGCCGGTGCTACGAGGACGAAGAGGTCGTCGGACTCGACGCACTGGAAGGGACCATGCAGCATCGTCTCCGTGGACATGCCCTCGGCCTGCAGGTAGGAGGTCTCCTTGATCTTCAGCGCTACCTCCTCCGCCGTCACCGCGCTCGGCCCGCCACCGAGAAGCCAGATCCTGCGCCGCCCCACGTGCTCTCGGGCGAGCGACTGCACCCGCTCCTCCGTGCCGAGCGCCTCGCGTAACGCGGCCGGGATCCTGTCCCGCAAGAGTCCCCGGCTGAGAAGCTCCGAGCCGGTCCGGTGGAACCCGACGCGCCCCGCGAAATCGGCCAGTACGGAGATCGCACCCGCATAGCTCACGGTGTGCGCCGAGGACCTCTCCTGCGCTACCGTCTCGAATACAGTCCCGGTCTCCACCGAAACGGCTCCCCCTTCCCCCGTAACGAGTGCCGTGCGGCAGCCCGCGTCGAGGGCGCGCTCGAGCGCGCGGGCAGTGTAGCGCTTGGTTCCGCGGTGGCTGACCGCCACGACGCAGTCACCCGGCCCGAGATCCGGGCCATACAGCGCGAAGTCGAAGGAGTCGACCGCCCGGGCGTCGAGACCGCCACCGTACTCGCGCAACAGGTGCTCCCCGACCTTGGCGGCGTGGTAAGAGGTCCCGATTCCTACCAGGAACAGCCGGTCACACGAAGCGACGCCGACGGCGAACTCGTCTGCCGTGGCCCCGTTGTTCTCCAGTACACGGGCGAACGCCTCGGGCTGCGCGAGGATGGCGTCGTGCATGTGGAAGGGATGTCGGTCTCTCCGTTTTTCCATGGCGGCCTCTCTTTCTCT
>JARDZQ010000055.1 GCA_029240775.1 Rubrobacteraceae bacterium
CGTGGAACGGGCCAGCTCTCTTACGGCATCTATTCCGGGATGGGTGACGACGCCGCAGGAGTACGGCTTGATGCCGACCCGAAAAGTCTCCCACCTCTCTCCCAGCGCATCCGAGAGTTCTTCGGGAAAGGGGCCGGTAGAGGCGACGTTCAGCAGACCACGCGCCCCCTCGAAGCCCTCACGGCTGGCGGTGTAGCCCTTCCCGGCGAGCAGCGCAGCGAGGATGCCGTTGGCCGCCGCGTTGCCCGTGTGGAGCGATTTGGTCATCGCCCCGAACTGCACGCGCTGTCCCGCGGCCTCTGTGGCGGCGATGGAGAGCGCGTTGTGGGCGGCGCGCTCATCAAGACCGAGGAGCCGCGCGCAGGCCGCCGCGGCGGCCACCGTTCCGGCTGTTCCGGTAACGTGCCATCCCACGTCGTAATGGGCGGAGCCGAGTGCGAGCGCCGTCCGGCATCCCGCCTCGACGCCGAAAGTGAACGCAGCAAGGAAGTCTCGCCCGCTCGTCCCCTGATTCTCGGCCAGCGGTAGCGCCGCCGCGAGCGTGGGACCGCTAGGGTGGAGGATCGTGGGTAAGTGCGTGTCGTCGAAGTCAAGCACGTGCGACATCACCCCGAAGAGCCGCGCCGCGTTGGTCACCGAGGTCTCGAGGTCGTGTCCGGGTACGCCGGCCTGCGGGTTACCGCCCAACTCGCGAGTTAGTTCCAACAGGATTTCGACCGGGCGGGCTTCCCTGGCCCCCATCGCCACACCCAGGGTATCCAGGATACGCCGCCGGTTCTCGCGGAGCACGCTCTGAGGGATGGACTCGTATGGATAGTCGGCCACGAACGCGGCCAGTTCCTCGGATGGCAGCCGGTGGTTCTCGCTCACAGATACAATCCTCCATTTACGCCGAACGTCTGTCCTGTCACGAAAGCCGCCTCCTCAGAGACCAGGTAGCGGACCATCCCGGAGACGTCTTCGGGCTTCCCGCGCCGGCCTACCGGTATGCTCACTCCTCTATGGTGCGATGGCTCCGGACCTTCCCTTACCGTGTCGATCACGCCGGGCGCGACGGCATTTACGGTGATGCCACGCGGCGCAAACTCCAACGCTAGCGCCTTTGTCAGCCCGATCAGGCCAGCCTTCCCCGCGACGACGTGCGCCCTTTGCGGTGCGCCGGTCTGGGCGGCGAGACCGGCGAGGTTCACGATCCTGCCCCACCCGGAATCCAGCATGTCCGGCAATACCGCCCGGCTACACACGAACGTCCCATCGAGGATGATGTCCAATACCTCACGCCACTCCGCCACCGGCAACTCCAGGAACGGAGCCTCGCGGCGCACCGCCGCGTTGTTGACCAGCACGTTGACCGGTCCAAGCTCCTCCCGCGCCCGCTCGACGACGCCGCTGATCGCCTCTTCGTCGCGCACGTCTCCCACCCCAACCATCGCCCGCCGGCCCAGGGAGCGCACCTCCCCGGCTACACCCTCTGCCTCCTCGCGGTTGCGGCGGACCACGACGACGACATCCATTCCCCCGGACGCCAGATCCAGCGCGATAGCGCGCCCGATGTTACGCCCCGCGCCCGTTATCATGGCGATTCGTCTCGGACGGCCAGTCGTATCAGTCAACCTCCACCTCGACCTTTCTACGCGTCGCTGATGCGATTAGCCTATCGGTCGTCGCGCGTCGACCTCCTCCTGTAGATACTCAGCGCCAGCGGGGCCGCGATCAGGAGACCGATGATTATCAGCAGCAGCAGGGACATTGAACGCGTGTAGAAGATGCTCAGACCTCCCGAGATGATCAGAGACTGCCGCAGGGTCTCCTCCGCCAGGGGACCCAGCACGAGCGCGATCACGGTAGCCGCCGGAGAGTAGCCGTACAGCTTCATGAAGAAGCCGATCACCCCGCACCCCAGCATGATCCAGGTCTCGATGATGCTGCCGTTCACGCTGAAAGTCCCTACGACACACAGCACGATAACGATGGGCACCATGATCCGGGCGGGGATGCGCGCGATGTTTGCGAAGAGCGGAATCGCGAACACATTCAGAACGACCAGCATCACGTTGCCCAGGTACATGCTGCCGATGAGACCCCACGCGAACTCTGGGTTCTGCGTCATGAGCAACGGTCCCGGCTGAAGGCCCCACAGCAAGAATGCTCCCAGCAACACAGCCGTGGACGCCGACCCGGGAATCCCGAGCGTCAGCAAGGGGACCATGGAGCCCGTGCTGGCCGCGTTGTTCGATGATTCCGGGCCTACCAAGCCTGGGAGCGCGCCCTTGCCGAACCTCTCGGGCGTTTGGGAGACGGTCTTTTCCAAAGAGTAGGACATCAGCGATGCTACTGTCGCTCCAGCGCCTGGAATAACGCCGACCACGAACCCGAGCAAGGACCCTCGCGCCATGGGCCCTCCGCTCTCCGACCAGTCTTCGCGTTTGGGCCAGAGCTCCGGCCCCCTGCCGCTCACCCGGAAAAAGCCTCTCTCCTCTGTATGCTCGCCCTGGTGGAGGGTGTAGAGTAGCTCGCCGATACCGAACAGCCCGATAGCCACGGGGATGAAGTTGATCCCGGTGATCAACTCAGGAGATCCGAACGTGTAGCGTTGATCCCCCGAACCCAGGTCCACCCCGACGGTAGCCAGCGTGAAACCAAAGAGTGCCGAGATCACACCGTAACGCCACTTGCCCCCGGCTATGACGACCAGGGTGAGCAGACCTATCATCACGACCAGGAAGGTCTCGGAGGGACCGAAGGACTGGGCCAGCCTGGCAAAAGCCGGCGCCAGCACGGTGAGTAGGATGAGCCCGATCGTGCCAGCCACGAAGGACCCCACCGCGCAGAGCACCAGAGCCGGCCCCGCACGCCCTTGCTGGGCCAGCGGGTATCCATCGAAGGTGCTTGCGATGGTCGAGGACTCCCCCGGCGTGTTTATGAGAACCGAGGTGATGGTCCCCCCGAACATGGCTCCGTAGTAGATGGCAGCGAGCATCACGATGGCGCTGGTGGGGTCCATCGAGAAGGTCAGGGGCAGCAGGATGGCGATACCCGCCGAGGCCCCGAGGCCTGGCATGACGCCGACGACCATCCCCACAAGCACCCCGATGGCGAGGTACAGGAGGTTGACCGGCGACAGCGCCACCGAGAAACCGTAGATGAGATCCGCGAAAACGTCCATCGTCCTTACCTGGCTCTTCCTCTCCTCGTAGCGGCCCTACCCGGAGAACAGCGCGAACACCCCGCGGGGCAGCGTCGTGTTCAGCCAGACGTCGAACATCAGATAGAGCGAAACCGGCAGGAGGATGCTGAGAACGACGTTCGCGATCATGCCCTGCCGGTTGAGCACGTACAACGTCACGAACATGAAGAGCACCATCGCCACCAGCGCTCCAAGAATGCTGAGCATTGCGACGAAAGCGATCGTGATCACCGTTACCAGCCCGACCGTACCCCAGTGGTCGCTGGAGGTGTCGTCATCCGCCGGTTCACGAATATCCCGGATCACTGAATAGAGGCTGACGACGACGAGCATTGTGCCGAGGATTCGCGGGAAGAAACCCGGTCCGATCTGCCCGCTCTCTATCATCATCGGCAGGCCAAAAGCCAGCAGCGTATACGCGAGCGCGAACGCTAGGAAGGCTCCCGAAAAGGCTGCCCTCGCCATTTTATGTGCTCCGAAGTCCAACGCCTCGACCTATAACGCGCCGGCCTCTTTCAGGGTCCGCTTCAACTTGGCTTGCGTGTTCGTGAGATAGTCCTCGAACTCCGCGCCCCAAAGCACCTTTTCGATCAGGTCGTTCTCCTTCAGATACTGCCTCCATGCCGGCGTCTTGATGGCCTTCTTCATCGTGTCGATCCACCACTGCTGCACTCCCTTGTTGACGCCGGGCGCCAGCACCACGCCTCGAGGCGTGTTCACGTCTATGTTGTAGCCCAGCTCGTCAAGGGTCGGAACGTCTGGCAGACTACGCATGCGCTCTTTTCCGCTGAACGCGAGAGCCTTCGCATCGCCTGACTCCACCAGGCCGAGCACCTCCGCCGGATTCGACGCGATCATATCGAGCGCCTCCGACACCAGCGCGCTGATCATCTCCCCCTCGTCGTTGAAGGCTACGTACTTCAATTCGAACCCAGCCTGCTGCGACAGGAGCTCCGCCATGATGAAGTCGATGTTGATGGTGGCGATGCCACCGATCGGCAGCGGTTCTTCTTTGGCGGCGGCGACGAACTCTTCCAGGGAGTCGTAAGGGGAGTCCTCTTTGACGATGAAGAGCGTGTCGTCGATTGCCAGCATGCCTATGGGGGTAAAGCTCGTGGGTCCCCAGGGCGTATCGGCCGCGAGCGGGGTGGTCATGAAGCTGCCACTCGTGCTAGAGATGTGGTAGGAGTTTCCTTTCTGGTCGTATAGGAACCCCCAGCCCCTGGCTCCGTCACCGCCCTCGAGGTTCGTCGCAACGATGTTTTCGGTGTAGAGATCGTTCTTCTGCAGAATTTCGATCAGTTGGCGGGACATGATGTCGTTGCCTCCGCCCGGACCGAACGCGATGGTCCAGTTGAGGGTCTGCTGCGGGTAATTCTCCGCGCTTGCGGACTGGGACCCGCCCCCTCCGTGCGCGCCACAACCGGCGAGCGCGAACGTGTACGCTCCGGCGAGCGCGCCGCCACCTAGTCTCAGAATCTCCCGCCGCGTCAGTGATCTCCTCATCTCCTGTCTCCTTTCCCCCCTGCCGGAGGTTCCGCTTTCCCTGATCCGCCCTCCGGCTCACTTTCACTTACTTTCCGGCTCTTCTTATACGGCCTCAGATTCCGCCGGGGCGAGCGCCCGCCAGGTGCCGTTCGCCACCGCCGCCAGTTGCCCTTCCGCATCGAACATGCGCGACTCGATGTGGGATATGCTCCTGCCTTTTCTGAGAAATCGGGCCTCGCAACGGGATGCTTCCGTTATCGGACGCAGGAACCTGATGGTCGTGTCGAGCGTCACCGATACGCTGAGGAACTTGTTGCAGAGATGTCCCATGGACACGTCCATGGCGAACGCGGCGACGCCGCCGTGCAGCGTTCCCTGCGGGTTCCTCATGAAATCTTCGTAAGGAAGCTCAACGAAACAGCGCTCCGGGTCTTCTCCGTAAGAGACGCGCAGGCCGAAGAAACGCAGGAGGAAGAATCGTTCGAACTCGGGAGAGCTCTGCTCCAGAGCATCGAGAAACCGTCCACGCGCCGCTTCCTTGTTCATCGTGGCCTCATGAGTAGGTAAAGTTCGGGGGCCGTTTGTCCAGGAACGCCCGGACGCCTTCCTGATAATCCTCGGTGTCGAAAGACCCATTCCGCAGGCGCAACGTCTCCTCGTCGTCCTCGGCCTGGCCCGACAGGATCAACCGTATGATGTGCTTGGTGCTCCTGACGCTGAACTGCGCCGCGAGCATATCTCCTCCGCTAGCTTCCAGGTTTGCTCCTCGACCTCCTCGGGTCCATAGAGCTGGTCGACCAGCCCGATCTCATAGGCCCGGCGAGCATCGACCTGACGGCCCGAGAACAGGATGTATTTGCTCTTCGCCGGCCCGACGAGGTCCACGAGTTGTTTAGTTGCGCTCAAGCTGTAGACGAGCCCTAGCTTGGCGGGTGTGATCCCGAACCGCGCGCTCGTGTCGGAGATGCGGAGGTCGCACGCCAGAGCAACCCCGCAACCGCCGCCGATGCACGGACCTTGCACCATCGCGATGGTCGGTTTTCGCATCGAATCGAGAGCCCGTTCGGCCTCGTGGGTAGCCTCGTTGTAGATCCTGGCGCTCTCCGAGTCGGAACGCCGGGCCTCGAACTCACCTATGTCGGCGCCTGCGGAAAACGCGCTGGAGTCGGCGCCACGTACGAGTAGAACCTTCACGCCCGGGTCCTCTTCCGCCTCCCGGACCAGATCCGGAATCGCCTGCCACATCTCGTAGGTGATGGCGTTTCGCTTCCGCGGACGATTGATGACGAGGGTGGCGACCTCGCCCGTTCTTTCGAGATAGAGGTCTTCCTCGTGGGCTTTCAACGGCCTCCCTCCCCGTTGCGTTCGGCGTCGAAGACGACTCCTTTATCAAAGAGGTCCGAGATCTCCTCTTTGGAAAAGTCCGCGTCGAGCAGCGTCTCGACAGTATGCTGTCCCAACCAGGGCGCCGGTCTCCTAATGCTCATTGGCGTCCTGGACATCTTCGCGGGGATACCGAGCGTCTTCATCTTACCTATGATCGGGTGCTCGATCTCGATGACCATCTCCCGTGCCCGCACGTGGTGATTTTCCATCACCTCATCGTAGAGGAGGACCGGGCCGCCCGGCACACCCGCCTCATCGAGTTTTTGTACCCAGTACTCGGTCGGATGGTCGGCCAGCACCTCCTCAATGTCTTTCTCCAGATCATCTATGTTTCGCATGCGCGAGGGAAGGTCCAGGTAGCGAGGATCTTCCATCCACTCTGGCCGTTCGACGACTCGCTCGCAGAACTTACGCCAGAGCCGGTCGTTGTTCGCCCCGACGGTGACGTAGCCGTCCCCGGTCCGGTACGCCTGATAGGGGGTCGTGCGCCGGTGTCGGGAACCCGCAGGCGCAGGCATCTCGCCGTTTCCGAAATAGGCTCCCGCCTCCCAGATCGTCCACGCCAGACCGGAATCTACCAGCGAGATGTCTATGTACTGCCCCTCGCCGGTCTTCAGACGGTGTATATAGGCGCCCAGAATGGAGTAGAGAGCCGTCGCTCCCGCCGCTATGTCGTTGATGGCGATGCCGACCTTCGCCGGCTTCTCATCCCCCGGATGCCCGTTTATCCGCATGAAACCACTGACACCCTGGGCGATTATGTCGAAGCCCGCGCGCAGCGCATAGGGCCCCGTCTGCCCGAACCCGGTTATGGAACAGTAGATGATCCCCTCGTTGAGCTTCTTTACGGTCTCGTAGTCCACCCCAAGCCTGCTGGTGACCCCGGGACGGAAGTTCTCGATGATGACGTCGGCGTCATTCGCGATCCTTAAGAAGACTCTTCGTCCCTCATCGGATTTGAGATCCAGACATATGCTCCGCTTGTTCCGGTTCGCCGTGGCAAACGGATAGCTCGCCCCATTGACCTTCGGCTCCAGCCGCCTGGCGTCGTCCCCATCCGGATACCGCTCCACCTTGGTGACCTCAGCCCCCATGTCGGCGAGCACGCTCGTGCAATAAGGCCCCGATAGAAAGCGGGAGAAGTCCAACACCTTCACGCCATCCAACGGCAAAACCATCCACTGGCCTCCTCGTTGCCCGCATTGTGGGCTTCACGCCCACAATACAAACACTGTAGGTCACGTAGGGGGATCTGTCAACCTGGCTGCTGGTTCGAGAGCGATGATGGTTGGGGTGTTAGCTGTGGGGTGGGTGATCTGGGGAGTGGTTTTCGTATTCGGTGGAGCCCAGCATCAACGAGAGGTCTTTGGCCGCTTTCAGAGCGTGGGGCGCGAACTCGAGGAGAAGTTTCTTGTTCACGCGGCTCGACGGGCCTGTTACGCTCAAGGAGGCCACTACGCTTTCCCGGTAGTCGAAGACCGGGACGGCAATTGTGAAAACCTCGGGGACTCGCTCGGCCAGGGAGATCGCAAATCCTTTGTCGAGCACGGACTCGAGCTCTCGCTTCAGCAGTTCGGGATCCACGATAGTGTTGTCTGTCGCGGCTTCCAGTGGTCCCGAGAGGATCTGTTGTTGCACGTCGGTGGGGAGGTGGGCGAGGATGGCTTTCCCCGGCGCGCCCTGGTGGATTGGTATTGACTCTCCCAGGTTGGTATACGTTCTCCGTATGGAGTGGCGGCTCTCCACCTGGTCTATGACCACCCGGAAGAGTCTGCCGTCCACCACGTGGAGTCCCACCGTTTCGTTAGTCTCGTCTCGGAGCCGGGTCATGATCGGCCCGGCGCATTCCTGCAAGTTGATCCTCACCCTT
>JARDZQ010000056.1 GCA_029240775.1 Rubrobacteraceae bacterium
CGAGCTCCTAGCTCTCCCGCCTCTGCAGCTCCAGCTCCCGCTGGCTGCGGGCGATGGCGGCGCGGCGGGAGACGCGGTCGTCGGTCGCCAGCTCGGGGTTGTACTCCTCCAGGATGTCCAGCCTCGCGGTGGTCCGCTGGATGCCGTCGATTACCCGGCGCAGCCTGCCGTCCCACTCGCGTTCCGCTACGAGGCTGGGCGGCACCTCGGCCTCGTCGCGCATCCGGTAGAGCCTCGCGGCCAGCTTCACGTAACCCTCGTAGTTCTCCAGGTACTTGTCGTAGTGCCTGCGGAACATCTCGACCGCGGCGTCGCCCGGCTCGCCCGCCCGCGTCGGGCTGACGTCGTCGTCGGGGTGCGGGTGCCACACCGCGCGCCGGGCCACCTCCTCGCCCGGCCGGATCTTCACCTGAGGTGAGGAGGCGGTGTCAGGGAAGTTCGCAGCTCGCGGCTGCGTCCGTCCCCCCTCCTCGTACGCCTCGTTCGCGAGTGGCGAGCGGTTCTCCGCACCCTCGTTCCGGAGCCTCGGCTCGTCGATTCCCTGCCGTTGGGACCGGCGCGCGTGGACCGCCAGCGCCAGGCGGTCGTGCTCTTGCTGGAGCGGGTCCTCCGCCTGCTCTCCCTCAGAGCTCCTGCCCCGCTCGCGCAGCAATGCCAGAAGGAGGATCTGGCTCTCTTGAAAACTCTCAAGCCGCTGCTCGACAGACTCCACATATAGCTGCGCCTTGCGAAGGGCGAGAACGGCAACGACGAGGGTGGCCACGCTGACCGGGACAAGAGAGCCAACCACAACCAGAAGCAGAGCCTCTGTCATACTCTGCACCTCCCTAGAACGACTCCCCTACGATAACAGCAGAGACCACCCGATAGCAAGCATAGATAGGCCCTGAGCAGCACTTTTCTGAGCCAGTGGCATAAATTTTTTCTGAGACCGTGAACTTTGCGGTCTCGAAGGCCGGGGTCGCGTGGACGCCGGCTACCGCTCCTATTTATCGTAAGCGCCCTGCTCCACGATGCCGCGGACCTGCTCGTCGCTTAGGACCATGTCCGGGTGGTCCCGGTCCACGTGCTCGCGCGCCCGCTCGAACAATCCTGGTCGTCTGCGGCGTCCAGGTGCTGGCCGCACTCGCGGTCTAGCACGCGCACGCTTGCCTCCTTCTCCGACGGCGACCCTTCCCACACTAGCAACGGGAGGCTCTATTGCGCTTTGGGGCTTTGGTCCCGGAGCCAAGGGTTCTACGCGCCGGGTCGGGGATAGAAGAGCCCAGCGAGGCCGTCCCACGCCCGGTCAGGCAGTAATCTCCGGGCGGAGATCAATAGCTTCGCCGACGGCGTGACCGTGTAGCGCGCTCGCGGGCGCGGGGTCGAGATTGCCCGCTCTATCGCCGCGGCGACCGCCTCGGAGCCTCCGCCCAGAGCCGCCAGCGGCCCCCGCTCGTAGTGCTCGCGAGTAGTCCTCGCCACCCCGGCCTCGAAGCCCGCGTAGGGGCCTTCCCCCTCCTCGCTCATCGAACCTACCGCCGTCTGCGCGAAGCTGGTGCGGATGAGGCCTGGCTCGACGATAACGACATCGACCCCGAAGCCGCGCACCTCGAAGCGCAGCGCGTCGGAGATAGCCTCGACGGCGTGCTTGCTGGCGTGGTAGAAGCCTCCCCCCGGAAACGTGAGCCTGCCGCCCATCGACGAGAGGTTGACTATCCTGCCGCGGCCCTGCCCCCTCATCCCCGGCAACACGAGCTGGCACATGCGCACGAGCCCGAAGACGTTCGTCTCGAACTGACGCCGCACCTTCTCCATCGGGACCTCTTCTACAGCGCCGGACTGGCTGTAGCCGGCGTTGTTGATGAGAACCCCCACGGCCCCCTCTATCTTCTCGACCTCCTCGACGGCGTCACGCATGGAGTCCTCGTCGGTAACGTCGAGCGCAAGCAGCCTGCACCCGCTCTCTTCGAGCGGCGTTATCGCCTCGACGTTGCGCGCGGTGGCGTAGACGGCCCAGCCTCTGCGCGCGAGGCGCTCTGCCGTCGCCCAACCGATGCCCGACGAGCAGCCAGTGATGAGCACAGCCCTCGACACGCTGCCAGTCAGGCCATCGTCCATCCTGCCCTCCTCCGATCTCTCACCGGTCTCAGACAGAATTATGCCGCTTCGCGCCCCGCTCGCGCCGGGCCAGGGCCACTGTCGCGCCGACGTAGACGCCGTCGAAGACGAGGATAGCAACGTAGAGGAAGGGCAACAGGACCGAGCTTTCGTAGTCCGGGTTGAAGAAGTAGAAGGCGAACGAGGCAAGCGCGGTGCCGCCCATCTTCAGCGCGGCGATAGAAACGGACTGCCCCCGCATCGACCTCCTGGTATAGAGCATCGTCACGAACAGGACTGACATCATCAGGTTCTGGCCGAACGCCGAGTACGCCCCGTCGAAGTCGTCGAACTGGAGGGTTATGGTGAGCACCGCGCCGAACGCCGTAACGAGCGTGAGGGCGCAGGCGGCGTAGAACAGGCGCTTCGGCATGTCGGAGAACTCGCGCGGCCCGTACAGGAGAAGCTGGACCAGGATCACGAGATCGAACGAGAACCACACCACGTTCACCATCCGCTGTGGCAGGTCGTGCGGATACACGAACGCGAAGACGAACTCCCATGAGAGGTTGGCGCACAGAGCTGCCAGCGGCATTCCGTACGTGCGGTCCAGAAAACCCTGGCGGATAATGAGCAAATAAGCCAGCGTCCACAGCACTCCGCAGCCAACAATGATCGCGTCGAACACCATCCGCCCTTTCTACCCCATGCAGCTGCAAAACGGCACCCCACAGGCGAGTTATACTGCGTATAACGAACCGAGAGAAGGATGCCCATGAAGATCGAACGCACCTTGACGAAGGTTGGTGGGTCGGTAATGGTACCGATCCCTACGGAGATACTCAGAGAGCTGCGTTGGGAGCCGGGGCTCGAAGTAACGGTAGGCTCCGAGAACGGTGGCATCCGGATCGAACCTGCTCTAAAGAGGCCTTCGCCGGAGGTGATGGAGTTCGTAGCGGAGTTTTTCGAGGAGTATGACGAAGCCATGCGCGAGCTGGCCGATCGTTGAGCGAAGAGCGGGCGATAACGCTCGAGGATCTCGTCTTCATACACTCCGGCGCAATCGCCCGCTACGGCGGGGCCTCCGGCATCCGGGACGCCGGCTCTCTGGAAGCCGCGGTGTCCAGACCATACGCAAGCTTTAGCGGCCAGGAGATGTTCCCCGGACCGCTCGCCAAAGCAGCGGCGCTCATGGAGTCGATCATCCAACGCCATCCTTTTGTCGATGGCAACAAGAGAACCGGCGCGGCGTCTGGCGTCTATCTGCTACGGAGGTTCGGCTACAGGTTGACAGGCGTCACCAACACAGACCTCGTAGAGCTGGCCCTCTCACTCGCGTCTCGTCGTATGAACGTCGAGGAGCTCGCTGCGTGGTTCGAGGATCACGCCAAACCTGCTTAAACGTCGCGAAAATAAGCTATATGCGGCTTGACAACCCTCTACCTATGTGTAACCCTGCACGCACCTGCGAGAGAGTGAGCGAGGAACTTTGAGCGAAGTCTCGAAATCGGCGCAGAAAAAGGTCTCGGGCTTGATGCTCAAGATCTCGCGCCTGCTCACTCCCCCCATCCACCCGCGAGTAGCCACGGGTGTCGTCCTACCTGCCCTACGACTAATTACCAGGGCGGGCCGGGGCGACGCCATCCGGTCCGCCTAGAGCCCCCGGGCGGGACTAGAGCTCCCGTTCTCAGGCCGAAGGCTTTCTAGCTCGCAAGTTATCTTAAGGATGGGAAAACCGTGGAGAACACCGCATTTAGATTCGAATATAAGCCACGCACCGGGTGCGAGGCGATGTGCGAGGCGCTCCTCGACGAGGGGGTCGAGCACCTCTTCGGGTACCCGGGGGGGGCGATCATGCCGTTCTACGACGCCCTCCCCGATTACCCGCTAAAGCACGTTCTCGTTCGCCACGAACAGGCTGCGGCTCACGCGGCGGATGGCTACGCGCGGGCTACGGGACGGGTCGGGGTGTGCGTGGCGACGAGCGGACCGGGGGCGACGAACCTGGTAACCGGTCTTGCTACGGCGCAGATGGACTCGGTGCCGCTCGTGGCGATCACCGGGCAGGTCGGGCGCCCTGCGATGGGCAAGGACTCCTTCCAGGAGACCAACGTCATCGGGATGACGCTGCCCTTCACCAAGCACTCCTTCCTCGTCGAGGACCCGGACGAGCTCTACCCGACGATGCGGCAGGCGTTCGAGATCGCGCGCTCCGGAAGGCCGGGGCCGGTCCTCGTTGACGTGCCCAAGGACGTGCAGTTCGCGGCCTGCGAGCATAACGGGTACAGGAGGCTCAAAGAGGCGCCCGAGCCGCTGGAGAGCCCGGCGCTCGAGGCTGCGGCGCTGCTCCTCAGGAAGGCCAAGCGCCCGCTCATCCTGGCCGGGCACGGCATCACACTCTCGGGGGCGGAGATGGAGCTCAGGTTGCTCGCGGAGCGGACCGGCGTTCCGGTTGTCACGACCTTGCTGGGGATCAGCGCTTTCCCGGAGGACCACCCGCTGTACATCGGCTGGCCTGGGATGCACGGCGCCGCGAGCGTAAATCGGGCGATAGACCGTTCAGACCTTCTCTTCGCGGTCGGGATGCGCTTCGACGACAGGATCACGGGCGCCGTGGACAAGTTCGCCCCGAACGCGAAGATCGTGCACATAGAAGTTGACCCATCTGAGCTCGGCAAAGTCGTCAAGCCGACCATCGGCATAGCGGCTGACGCGAAGGCCGCCCTGCGCTGCGTCCTCGCCCACCTCGAAGAGCCATCCGACGGGTGCGCCGAGTGGCGGGCGGAGATAGCCGAGAGCCAGGAGCCCGAGAAAAAGCGTGAGGACAGCGCGAGAGACGAGTACGGTCCGATCCGGATCATGGCCGCCATAAAGGCCGCCGCCGGAGAAGAGGTCCGGCTCGTAACAGACGTCGGCCAGCACCAGATGTGGGCCGCCAAGTTCTTCGAGTTCACCAAGAAGAACAGCCACATAACAAGTGGTGGCCTGGGCACGATGGGCTTCGCGCTCCCGGCGGCGATGGGGGTGGCGTTCGCCTACCCCGACGAGCCGGTGTGGGTCGTGGCGGGCGACGGCGGGATCCAGATGAACCTGCAGGAGCTCGCGACCATCCGCGACTTCGGGCTCAACATCAAAGTGGCCGTCCTGAACAACGGCTACCTCGGCATGGTGCGCCAGTGGCAGCAGTTCTTCCACAACCGCCGCTACTCCGAGACGCCCATCACGGGCCCGGACTACGAGCAGTTCGCCGCAGCTTACGGCTTGAGTGGCAGGACGGTGCGTGAGGGCGATGACGTGGAAGAAGCCGTGAGGTGGGCGCAGGAGCAGGACGGCTGCGTCATTCTGGACTTCCACATAGACCCCGAGGCCAACGTTTACCCGATGATCCCGAGCGGTATGAGCGTGAACGAGATGATCGAGGAAGATGGCGCCTAAAGCCGCCGCCACGGCCCTCAACCCGATAGAGTTGCGCCTGAGCGGCGGCATGATGGCTCTGAACCGCCTCATCATGACGTTCCAGAACAAGCGGATGCCGGTCGCGGGCCTCACCGTCGGGCGCGACGGAGGTGGGATGCGCGCGACGATCCTGCTCGACTGCCCCCCCGAGACGGCGAGGCGCTACGCAGCTCTGCTCGCTGGCCTCGAGGACGTGGAGCGCATCGAGGTCCCCGAGGGGACGCTGGAGGTCGCGCTGCTCAAGACCAGCAGCGACGACTGGCGCGAGTCGGCGGCCCGAGCGGTAGTCGAGGCCCACGAGGAAGGCGGCACGGTCGTGGCGTCGGGAGACCCGGAGAGCGTGGAAGCCTGGCTCGACTCGCTTGGCGACGAAGTGGAGGATATCGTTCGGCTCGGGCCTGTGGCCCGGCCTGGGGACGGAGGTTAGATGGCTCGGGTATACCGCGAGGGGGACATCGGGAACGAGATCACGCAGAAGAAGACCGCGATCCTAGGCTTCGGCAGCCAGGGTCACGCCCACGCACTGAACCTCAAGGACTCCGGCTGCGAGGTCGCCGTCGGGCTCTATGAGGGCTCGAAGAGCTGGCCGAGGGCCGAAGAAGCGGGGCTCCAGGTTATGACCATCCCGGAGGCCGTCCGCTGGGCCGACGTGGTAATGATGCTCCTGCCGGACGAGAAGCAGCCCCCCGTGTTCAGGGACGAGGTGGAGCCGAACCTCTCCTCGGGAGACCTTATGCTCTTCGCCCACGGCTTCAATATCCACTTCAACCAGATAGTCGCGCCGCCCGAAGTTGACCTCGGGCTCGTCGCCCCGAAAGGTCCCGGTCACGTCCTCAGGCGTCTCTACGTCGAGGGCAACGGGATGCCGGCGCTCTTCGCGGTCGGCAACGACGCGAGCGGAGGGGCCAGGGATCTCATCCTCTCCTACGCGCGCGGTATCGGCTGCGGGCGGGCGGGCGTCCTCGAGACCACCTTCGCCGAGGAAACGGAGACGGATCTCTTTGGTGAGCAAGCCGTGCTCTGCGGCGGCCTCACGGCGCTCCTCAAAGCGGGATTCGATACGTTGGTCGAGGCGGGCTACCAGCCGGAGCTCGCCTACTACGAGTGCGTCAACGAGCTGAAACTGATCGTTGACCTCATCTACGAGGGCGGGCTCGCCGGGATGCGCTACTCGATCTCGAACACCGCAGAGTACGGCGACTACACCGCAGGTCCCCGCCTAATAGACGAGAGCGTAAAGGAGCGGATGCGCGAGATCCTGGCCGACATCCAGAGCGGGAAGTTCGCGAAGGACTGGGTCCTGGAGAACGGGGCGGGCCTACCGGGATTCCTGGCTATGCGCCGCAGGGAGGCCGAGCTTAGAGTGGAGAAGGTCGGGGCGGAGTTGCGGGCGCTCGCCGCCGAGGGCGTCGAGGCGACCTCCGGCAGCCCCGCGGGAGGTGAGAACAGATGAGCCGTAAAGCCTTTGCCGCTTCGGACGCGGAGTGGTGCTACCACGGTGGCGAGTTCGTGAAGCTGGGCGACGTCAGGCTATCCCCGGCGACGCACGCCCTCAACTACGGCACGGGCGTCTTCGAGGGCATCCGGGCGTACTGGAACGAGGACAAGGGGACCTTGCAAGTCCTCAAGATGCGCGAGCACTACGAGCGCTTCGAGAGGTCGTGCCGAATGCTCAGGATAGACCTGCCGCACTCCGTGGACGAGCTCTGCGACATCACGCTCGAGATACTCGGGCGCAACGCCCCGAGGCAGGACACCTACATCAGGCCGCTCGGCTACAAGGCCGCCGAGTCGGTCGGGGTGAACCTGAGGGGTGAGTCGCAGCTCTCGATCTTCACGGTCCCGATGGGCAACTACGTCGAGCTCACCGGCCTGAAGGTCTGTGTCTCCTCCTGGCGGCGCACCCCCGACACTGCGATACCTGCGCGCGGCAAGCTCACAGGCTCCTACATAAACACCGCGCTCGCAGTGGACGAGGCCCAGAGGGCAGGCTACGACGACGCGATCTTTTTGACGCAGGACGGTCACGTCTCCGAGGCGAGCGCGGCCAACATCTTTCTCGTCCGCAAAGGCGCAATCATCACGCCCCCCGTCACGGCGGACATCTTGGAGGGCATAGCCCGGGACTGCGTCATGGAGTTGGCGGAGAAGGAGCTCGGCCTGTCCGTCCTCGAGCGCGACGTGGACCGCACGGAGCTCTACGCCGCCGACGAGGTCTTCCTCTCCGGTACGGGCTTCCAGATAGCACCCGTGGTCGAGGTCGACGGAAGGCCCGTGGGGACGGGCGAGGTCGGAG
>JARDZQ010000057.1 GCA_029240775.1 Rubrobacteraceae bacterium
GGCAACTACTGACCCGTGACAATGTGTCACGCCGGGATACGGTGGCACCTGCTTGATGGCGGTGGGACACCGCGTTCCGTAGAATGGCTATATCTCCAACAATGCAAGGGGCCAACAACCGATGGAAAGGAGCCCCTTTTGTCCGCACCGAACATCGCCAGGTGGATCGGTATAGGTCTGCTTGGCCTGCCCCTCTACGGAGCTTTGACATTTTGGTCAAGCCTCGATCCCCAGCCCGACCCGAACACCCGCTACGAGGCATGGTCTCGCTTCGTTACCACCGACCACTACGTGCTGAGCCACCTGCTGGGCAGCATACTCGGTCTGATCCTAGCGATCTTCGGCACGTTTGCCTTAGGCGCCTACCTCGCCAGAAGCCGCGACCCACGCCTGGGGTTGGTGGCTATGGTCATGACCGTTCTGGGCAGCGCCCTGTTCCTGCCGGCGATGGGGGTCTCTACCTTCGCCACGCCCGAGGAGGGGCAGGCCTACCTGGCCGGCATAGAGGAGTTCGCCGAGCTGCCCCCTATCTTCGCTGATACCGCGTTCGCGGTGACCTCCCTGCTGGTCATCGTGCTCCTCTTCGTGGGCAACGTGCTCTTGGGAGTAGCAGTCTGGCGCTCCGGGACGCTACCCAGGTGGGCGGGGGCCCTCTGGGCTGCCGCAGCCGTGTTCATGTATCCTCTGGGAATCGTGTACGCGGCGGTGATCCTCGGCGTCCAGAGCACACCGAGAACGGTGCTCGTGGGGGCGTTGCTGATAGTGATAAGCGGGGCGTGGATGGCGTGGAGCGCCCTCCGCCGACCCTCTGCCGAGCCCTCGGTCGTAGCGGCCCAGCCGAGGGTGCGATGATCAACCCCTAGCGTGCTTCCGACGACACCCCTTCCACGCGCTCGGGTGAATACGCCAGCAATGCGCGCAGCGGCTCCCTCGTAGCCCTGCATAGGTACAGAGGTAAGCTGTCCGAGTTCGCGGCGAGGGGCCAAGGCGAGATGGAAGGAGATAAGAGTGACCACCGCCGCACCACCGGCTCGCACGACCCCGACGACTAGGGCCTTCCCGCTGAAGTACTTCGTCCTGGCCTTCGCGTTCACCTGGGCCTTGTGGTTGCCGGCGGTGCTCGAAGCGCGGGGCCTGATCTCGCCGCTCCCCGTACCGGCGCAGGCCATCGGCGCCTTCGGTCCGCTGGTGGCCGCCGCGGTGGTCACCGCTCAGGAGGGCGGACGAGCGGGGCTACACTCCCTGTTGAGGCGGATCGTGCGCTGGCGCGTGGCACCCGTCTGGTACGGTGTAGCCCTCCTGGGACCGCTCGCGCTCACGCTGGGCTCGATGGCTTTGCACGTGGCGTTGGGGGGGCAGCCGCCTGGTCTCGGGGCGCTGATCGGAGCCCTGCCGATGGTGCTGATAATTTTCGTCTACATGATGATCTTCGTGGCGCTGGGCGAGGAGGTAGGCTGGAGGGGCTACGCCCTCCCTGTACTGCAGGCAAGATACAGTGCGCTCCTCTCCAGCGTCATCCTGGGCGTGATGTGGGCCCTGTGGCACCTGCCGCTCTACTTCAACCCCGACACCTTCTACAGTAACCTGCCCTTCGGCCTGTGGCTCGCGTACCTGCTCCCGTTCACGATCCTCATCACCTGGGTGTTCAACTGCACGGGGGGAAGCGTGCTGTTGGTCATGTGCTTCCACGCCGCCATGAACGCTACCACCGACCTGTGGAAGGTACTGCCCGAGTACTCGGGGGGCGAGACGAGCTTGAGCGCGGCCGAGGCCGCCGCAGCAACCGTGCGCATCAACCTCATGAGTGCCATCGTGCTGTGGGTTGCGTCCGCAGCAGTGGTGCTCCTCTACGGACAGCGCAACCTCTCGCGCCGTCCCAGAGAGGTCTTGAGTGCGCCCAGCGCCGAGTCCGCCGAGCCGAAAACACCGCGAGTACGGTGATGGACTCCTCTTGAAACACAGCGGCTCTCTAGACAGCGGAAGTTCACGCTACCTACCAGAGTTATCATCGGGGGGAGGCAGTATACGGAAACCTGGAAGTGGCCGCAGGGTATGATGAGATCATCATACCCTACACGCGGTGCTTCCTGAAGGGCACAGAGCTTACCGAGAACGTGACGCTCCAGAGGTACAACGAAGCCAACTTCGCCAACCACCAGGACATCTACAACGACCCGCATGCCCAGAAGCTGGTCTTCAACGCCCTCCGCAGGCACAGGCCGGCCAAGCCGGAGCGGGTCTCCTAGACGTCCGTCCTTCTGGGTGTCCGGCCAACGTTGCCGCTCTTCTCTATCATAAACGCGGCTACGACGGCTCCCGACAGAAAGGTGAGCGCTCCCGCGCTCCCTATAGCCCAGGAGATGCCAAGAGTGTCGGCCATGATGCCGGCGGAGAGCGCGCCGACTGCGTAACCCAGATCCCGCCAGAAACGGTAGACGCTCAAGGAGCGCGCCCGCCAGGAGGGGTGGGAGTTATCCGAGACGGCGGCGATGAGGCTGGGGTAGACCATAGCGGTCCCCACGCCCAGGAGGATGCTCCCGAGGAGCCACCACGCAAAGCCTCCGCCCGCCACGATCTCGAAGATGCCCGCGGCCTGCACCCACATGCCGCCCATGATCATCCACTTGCGTCCCAGGCGGTCGCTCAGGGACCCGGTTGCCACCTGCAGCGTGCCCCACACCGCGGGGTAGATGGCTTTGAGGATACCGATACGCTCGACGCCGAGGCCGAAAGCCGAGAAGAAGATGGGGAACACGCCCCAGCTCATGCCGTCGTTGAGGTTGTTCACCAGGCCCGCTTGCGAGCAGGCGAAGAGGTTGCGGTCCTTCAAGGAGGTGAGAGCGAAGACCTCCCGGAAGGTCAGGCGGCTGGGCTCCGGAGGATGGGAGTCCATCTCCAGCCGGACGTGCCCGCCGGTATCCCGCACCAGGAAGATCGAAGACAGCAGCCCCAGTACGACGTAGCCCACACCCAGGTAGAAGGGCTCAGGCCTGAGCCCGTAGACGGACGCGAGGTATCCGGTCGCAAGCGCCGTCAGCCCGACGGCCAGGTAGCCGGCGAACTCGTTGAGGCCCACGGCGAGCCCTCGTCCCCTGGGCCCCACCAGATCTATCTTCATCAGCACCGTCATAGACCAGGCGAGCCCCTGGTTCACGCCGAGCAGGATGTTGGCCGCGACGATCCAGCCCCACGAGGGGGCGAGCATGATCATGAACGGCACCGGGACGCCGGCGATCCAGCCGGCCACCAGGACCTTCTTCCTGCCGAAGGCGTCAGCCAGGGTGCCGGAGAGGAGGTTGGAGAACGCCTTTACGACCCCGAATGAGACGATGAACGAGAAGATGGCGGTCTTCAGGACGAGCCCGAACTCCCGCGCGCCGACGAGCGGGACGACGGTGCGCTCGAGGCCGACCATCCCGCCCACGAAGGCGTTGACCACGACGAGCAGCGCGAACTGCCGCCCGTTCTCCCTCAGGCCAAGCCGGACGGTTCCCCCCTCCCCGGTCCCGGCCCTGAGCATCAGTCCGACTTCGTCGTGCTCCACACGCCGATCAGGCACTCCTCGGCGTACGCTTCTCGGAGCGTCTGCCGCACGACGGTATCGTCGAGGTTCTGCTCTCCGATCAGACGGTCGCTCATCCTGATCCTTTCTCGCGCGTCGTAGCGTTCGACGCTCCGGCGAGGGGATGGCGCCGGGCGGGTTTCGAGCGAAGAAGCGCGGTCTGACCGGGCTATTTCGGCACCTGCACTCTTAAAAAGAGACCACGCTGCGCTCTGCGACCATCTGAGAGAAGCCTACAGGATCGGTGAACTGCGCCCCCAGCACCGCAAGGTCCGCCTCGGTCACCCCACGGGCGACCGCGCACGAGCCTCAGACGTAGACGGGTATCCCGAAGTCCCTGACCTTCTCGACGAGCTCCCTCAGCGGCGGGAAGCCAACGCCGTGCACAGCGTCGATTATGCCCGGCTTGACGAGGGCCGCCGCCTCTCCTAAGAGCGCTATGCAGCAATCTATCTCCGCACTCCCCGCACCCGTGGCTACCAGAAACGGCAGCGTAGCCAGCGTGGGATCGTCGGTTGCGTGGGTGGCTACGTACATCAAGGGTCTCTGGTCGTTATCCGCCATCGTTTACTCACCTCCTTTCGTTATCTCCATCCGGAAGATCTTGCCGTCATCTTCGGTAATCTGCCAGGAACACCCCCTTTGCTCGACGAGACGAGGGATGGTCTGCCGGGCAGGGAGGTAGTCCGAGATCACCACCAACGTGGCTCCAGCGGGGAGCTTCTTGAGCGCTGCCAGGGTATCTCCGGTCGGTCCCGGACAGGTGCTGCCTCGCAGGTCTAGCTCCACCGCCCGTTCGCTACCGAGCGCTTCTCGAGAGATGGTCTCCTCCTTTCATTTGAGGGCCTTTCAGACTGGCGCGGAAGACGCACCGAACGTCAGCGACCTCTTTCCGGCAGGGCGCCGGCGATCGGCTGCTGTATGTGTCCTCCAGGTGCCATTCTCTCACCTCTTCTCTCTACGGGTCTGCTCCGAACCCGCGCTTGTTCTGAGTAACGCTCTGGCGATCTCGCCCTGTTCTCGCGTCTCGACCGGATAACCCGCGGCCCGCCACTCCGGGAAACCCTCGTCGAGGCACCTGGCCCTGAAGCCATGCTGGTGAAGCAGCCGGACGGCCTCGTCGGAGTAGACGCAGTACGGGCCGCGGCAGTAGGCCACGACCTCCACATCGCGGGGCAGCTCGGCCAGCCGTCGCCTGAAGGTCTCGACCGGGACGGAGCGCGCGCCGCAGATGTGGCCCTGCTCGTACTCGACCTCCGGACGGACGTCGATGACGGTCACGGTCCCGCCGTCCATCAGGCGCAAGAGCCCCTCTCTCTGTCCACGGCCTCGAGCTCCTCGCGGTCGGTGAAGTAATTCTCTACCAGCCGCTCGATCTCCGCCAGCCGCGCGCTTCCGACGTCGCGCAGCGTCCGCCAGAGCCCGTAGACCTCCGGCGCAGCTAGCCGATAGACGACGTTCAAACCCCGCTTTTCAGCCTCGACCAGCCGCGCCCGGCGCAAGACCTGGAGGTGCGCGGAGGCGTTGGCGAGGCTCAACTCCGCCTCCCGAGCCAGCTGCTCGACGCTGCGCTCGCCCTGCCCGAGGAGATCCAGGATCTCCAGCCGGTGCGGGTTCGCCAGCGCTTTCCCCAATACCGCGAACTCGGCGTAGAGACTGTCCTTGAACGCCCTGCTGCCCATCCGATACCCACAAACCAGGTAATCAATAAACTTATTGATTACTCTAGAAATAGAGTGCGTTCCGCGTCAAGAGCTTCGGGACATTTTCCCAGGATTGGATACGAAGCGTTCTTTTCGGCCGACCATTACGGCGGCGCTCTGGAGAAGTCTAGCGGGACGACTTTTCGGGCTCGGGGAGACGGCCCAGTACGGCGCGCAGGCCGAAGTCGCCTGGCAGGTCGGAGGTGAAGCGGCGCATGCCCAGGGTTCTGCGCACGTCGATGGTAACCTCGCGTCCGGCCAGGTGCGGGAAGATCGCGCGGGCGGCGTAGATCGGCGCTTCACCCTTGAGGTGCACGAGGCCCTTGCGGGCTCTGGCCCTCTCCTCCTTCATCGGGTAGAGGCTCATCTCCCCGGCTCCGGCGCAGCAGAGCGCCACGCGGTGCCAGTCGAGGACGAGAGCCTCGTCCGGTCTCAGAAGCTCCTGCGCCGAAGGGCTCAGGCGCACATCGAAGCCGTAGCGGTCCATGCGATCAGTCTACCAAACACGGCGGGGTCTAGACCCGCTGCATCTCCCGGATCATGCGGTAAGGGTAGACCTCCTCTATAGCGCTCGCGCTGCTGAGTCGCGCGACCTGCTCTTCGCTCAGCTTCCAGCTCGCGGCGCCGAGGTTGTCCTCCAGCTGCTCCATGCGTCTGGCGCCTATGACCGGGGCCGTGATGCCCTGCTGCCTCAGGAGCCAGTTGAGGGAGATCTGAGAGTAAGACTTGCCGGTCTCCTCGGAGATCCCGCCTACCGCGTCCAGCGTGCGCCAGTTGCGCTTGACGTTGCGCTTGTGCCAGGCCTCCTCGAACTCGTCAGGGACGCCCGCTATGCGCGAGCCCTCGGGCGGCTTCTGGCCGCGCCGGTACTTGCCGGAGAGGAAGCCGCCACCGAGCGGTCCCCACGGGATGATGCCGACGCCCTCCTCCCGGCAGGCCGGAAGTACCTCGCGCTATATGTTTCTCTCCACGAGCGAGTACTGTGGCTGCAGGCTCACGACCCTCTCGAAACCACGGAGCTCGCTCACGTACAGCGCCTTCATCAGCTGCCAGCCCGTGAAGTTCGAGACCCCGACGTAGCGGACCTTTCCCTGCCGCACCAGGTCCGTGAGCGCCGAGAGCGTCTCTTCGAGTGGGGTAGCGGCGTCCCAGGCGTGGACCTGGTAGAGGTCGATATAGTCGGTGCCGAGGCGCCCGAGGCTCGCGTCGCAGCCCGAGATGATGTGCTTGCGCGAGAGGCCGACATCGTTCGGGCCTTCGCCCATCGGGAAGCGGACCTTCGTGGCTAGCACGACGTCGTCGCGGCTGACGACTTTCAGGGCGCGGCCTACTATCTCCTCGGAGGCGCCCTGCTCGTAGACATCGGCGGTGTCTATAAAGTTGCCGCCGGCTTCGAAGAAGCGGTGGATCATGGCCCTCGAGCCATCCACGTCCAGCTCGCGACCGAACGTCATCGTCCCGAGGCACAGCTCGGAGACCATCAGCCCCGTGGTGCCCAGTCGTCTGTATTCCATGCGACTCCTCTCCGGGCCGTCGAAGGGTCCACTTTAGCACCACAAGACAGAAAGGTAGCCCGGCGCGGGCCGGCTTGGTACGATAGAGACGACCGAGATCTGGAGGGCGGTCGATGCAGGTATCGAACGTAGGCGGACTGCGCGCTCCGCGCGGGCTACGTGTTGCCTTCGTGGTGGCGCTGGCTTGCTGGGCTGTGGGCGTCGTCGTCTACGCCGCGCTCCCGGAGGGCTCGACGGCGCGCTACGTCGCGGCGAGCGCGCTCTACTACGCGGCGGTAGGTTTCGCGCTGGTGTGTTCGGTGCGGACCGCCTCGGGCGTCCGGGGGAGGGAGCGGCTTTTCTGGGGGTTACTCGCCGCAGGGCTGCTCGCCGGCCTGGTCGGAGACCTGGGCTGGGGTGCGCTCCAGAGGTCCGCGTTCGCGGCGCAAGACCTCTCTTACCACCACGCCGCCTACCTTGTCTTCTACCTCTTCTTCGTCTGCGCCATGCTAATCCTGGTCAACTCTACGACCAAGGGGGGCACCTTCGTCGTCCTCCTCGATTCCCTCGGGATCATGATCTCGACCGGGATCCTGGTCTGGTACTTCTTCCTGGGAAGGATGGTCGCGGAGGCCGGTCCCTCGTGGGCCGTCCTCGCGGTCCTCTCGTGGCCTCTGTTCGACGTGGCGCTCCTCTTCCTGGGCCTCGTGGTCTTTACCACCGCCAGCAGACCCCCCTTCGTCGGGTTCCTGATGGCAGGGTTCGTGGCGTTCGTGCTCGCCGACGGCTGGTACCTCGGGGTCCGTTCCGGTGGCTCGTACGGAGCCGTGGGGTGGCCCGATCTCTTCTGGGCTCTGGGCTTCGTCTTCGTGGGCCTCGCGGCGTTCAGGGCCGTCCCCATGAACACGACCAGACAGCGCATAGGGCCGTGGAGGGTCTTCGCCTTCTGGCTTGGCCCGCTCTCGCCCGCGATCCAGCTCTCAGTCGTGCTAGTGTGGGGGGCGGCGCACCCTCCGCTGCCGGCCTACGTCTCCTATGGCGGCGCGATCCTCTTCCTCTACCTGGCCCTGCGCATCGCGGTGATCTCCTTCGTCAACCGGCGCCTGAACCGGGAGCAGGAGGCGGCGGCGCGCAAGGTGGAGCA
>JARDZQ010000521.1 GCA_029240775.1 Rubrobacteraceae bacterium
GAGAGCGAGCGTCGCATAGGCGAGGCGCTCGAGGCGATCGGGGGCCTGCCCGAGGGCTGCGTGCTTGCCACCAAGGCAGACCGCGACCCGAAGACTGGCGACTTCTCAGGAGATCAGATGCGGCGCTCGGTCGAGCGGAGCCTGCGGCTGCTGGGGCTGAACCGGCTGCAGCTCGTGCACCTGCACGACCCCGAGCACCTGGACGAGCCTGGGCGCGAGCCATTCGAGTACATGATGGCGCCCGGTGGCCCGGTGGAGGTTCTTGTGGGATTAAAGGAGGAGGGCATCATAGAGCACCTCGGGATCGCGGGCGGGCCCGTGGAGCTCCTGATCCGTTTCGTCGAGACCGGACTCTTCGAGACGGTCATAACCCACAACCGTTACACGCTGGTGAACCGCACCGCCGCGCCCCTCCTGGATCTCGCCGCTCAGCGCGGCGTCGCGACCCTCAATGCCGCCCCCTACGGCAGCGGCATCCTGGCCAAGGGTCCGGACGCCTACGCCCGCTACGAGTACAGGGAGGCTCCGCAGGAGCTCGTGGAGCAGGTCCACAAGATAGAAAGAGTATGCCAGGAGTTCGGAATTCCCCTGGCAGCGGCGGCCCTGCAGTTCTCCATGCGAGATCACCGCGTGACCTCGACGATAGTAGGCATAAGCCGACCGGAGAGGGTCGAGCAAACGTTAGAGCTCGCGACTCGCCCGCTACCGGACGAGCTATGGGAGAGTTTGGATTCTCTGGCGACTCCAAGCGGCTAGCTCTCCCGGCGTATCCTCCGCTGCAAGGCGAGGGCGCCTGCCAGCGCTAGGACGGCTGCGGAGACTGTCGCGCTTCGAGCACCGGGACGCCGTAGCCTCCCGTGCCGGGCAGGGAACCTTCCGGCGGGCCGAGCGTCCGCAGGTCTTTCCCGCCTTTAGAAGCGATGCCGTCCTACCGCACGTGCTCGCCTTGAGAAGGTCATCCGAGCGGGTAGCGTACACCAGGTAGGCTCCATCGCGCGAAAACTGGAAGTCGCAGCTGTTCTCGACCACAAGGCTCTTGCCATCTTCCTCGCAGGAGGTACCGTAGCCCTCGCCCTGACCGCAGACCACTACGGACCTCCCGGCGCGCCCTTCCAGTATTCTTTCACGCTGAACTCCGCGCCGGTCAAGGGCAAGTTGTCGTGCGGGTTCGGGTCCTGCACCCCGCGCCGTTGCAGCTCCCCCACGAACACCGCGTCCGAGGCTCGCAACTCTTCGTTCGCCTCAGGCAAAACGGCGCACGTGCAGGCGTATGCTTCCCCGGCGTCCGGACCGGCCGCGAAGAGGAGCTTAGCCGCCAACGCGGCTGCCAGGAGTTAGAGCTTCGCCTTCGTTAGCGTCATCGAAGCACCCCTAGACTAATCCATCAGCTGGCCTCCGTTGACCTCGATGATCTCGCCCACCAGGTAGTCCGCCGCCGGAGAGGCGAGAAACACCACGGCCCCGGCGACCTCCTCCGGTGTCCCCTCGCGTCCAATGGGGACTCCGGCCGTCATGCGCTCGCGCATCTCGGGCCTCGTGGAACGGGGTGGTGATGATGCCGGGGGCCACGCCGTTGACCAGGATCCCTTCGCCGACGAGCTCCTTCGCCATCGCGCGGGTGAGGGTGCTGACGCCGCCCTTGGCCGTCGCGTAGGCCGCGGAGCCGGGCCCGCCGCCGTTGCGGGCGGCGACCGAGGTCATGTTGATGATCCTCCCCCTGCCCTGACGCTTCATCGCGGGTAACACCGCCTTCGAGCAGAGAAAGACCGACTTCAGGTTCACGTCCATCACGCGGTCCCAGAGGTCCTCGGTCATCTCCTCCAGCTTTCGGCGTTCGATCAGGGACCCTGCGTTGTTCACCAGGACGTCGAGGCGCCCGTAGCGCTCCTCGATCTCACCCGCCATCCTCTCGACCTCGCCCGCATCGGCCACGTCGCCCCCGACGAGCATCGCCTCGCCGCCGGAGGAGGAGATCTGTTCGACCACCTCGCGCGCCTCGACCTCGCTCCGGTTGTAGTGGACCGCCACCCGGCATCCCGCCTCAGCCAGCGCGACCGCGGTGGCGGCCCCGATCCCCGTGCTGCTCCCCGTCACCCACGCGACCTCTTCCGAAAACATCATCCCACTGTTACCCCCTTATATCCACTATCCCCTAGCATGGACCTTCCGATAACCATAGAGGCGAAGGGCGGGGAAGACAAACTCGGCACGCTGCAGCCTTCGGCAGCTTTCAGCACGCCTGCTTCGCCTCCACTTGTCAGCAGGCTGAGATGCTGAACGCGAGGCCTTGAAAAGGCCGATGCGTGCTGAGAGCGGAAGCCAAAGGCTGCAGCGTGCTCCTCAGCGCGCGAGCCAGCCGCCGTCTACGGGTATGGTCGCGCCGTGAACGTAGGAGGCGGCGTCCGAGGCCAGGAAGACGACGGCACCCTTGAGGTCCTCAGGCTCGCCGAAGCGACCGGCGGGAAGGCGGACGAGCAGGGCCTCGGAGCGCTCGGCGTCCTCGCGCAGCGCGGAGGTCATCGAGGTCGAGAAGTAGCTCGGCGCGATCGCGTTGACGTTTATGTCCAGAGAAGCCCACTCGTTCGCCAGAGCGCGCGTCAGGTTCGCTACGGCGCCCTTGGTCGCCGAGTACGACGGCACGACGATACCGCCCGAGAACGAGAGGACCGAGGCGAGGTTGATGATCTTGCCTCCCCTTCCCCCTTCCACGAAACGCCGCGCGGCGGCCTGGCTCAGGTACCAGAGGCTGTTGAGGTTGATCTTTATTACGTCCTCCCAGTCCTCCTCGCCGAACTCGAGCGCCGGCGACCGACGGATGATTCCCGCGTTGTTGACCAGGATGTCCAGACGGCCCAGCCTGGCCACGCATTCGCCGACGATCTCTGCGGCCTCGCCGGTACGCGTCTTCAGGAGGTCGTGGTCCATCGTGTGGCAGCGTCTGGCGAGACCCTCGATCTGCTCTCGGGTCTCGTCGAGGGGAACGACATCGAGAATAGCGACGTCGGCGCCCGCCTCGGCGAGGCCGACGGCGAGGGCCTGTCCGAGGCCGCGGCCTGCGCCTGTTACGAGGGCGACCCGGCCGTCTAGCCTGAAGTCGTCGAGGATAGCCATCAGTAGCGCAGGTCCACGGGCTCTATACCCTCTTCCTCACAGAACTTCAGGTAGCGCTCCAGTTTCGAGAAGACGTCGTCCTGGTAGATCAGGTTGTCATCGTCGTCTATGTACTGGATAGAGCCTTCGAGGATGAAGAGCGTCTCCATGTACCCGCTGTCCACGACGAGGGTGTGGATGTCGCCGGGCGGCTCGTAAACGAGGGTACCGGGGCGTGCCACCCAGTCGCGCTCCAGGTAGTGCCAGGAGCCCTCGATGCAGTAGCCCAGGACCTGCCCGCCCGTGTGGCGGTGGCGGTTCACCTTTCCGCCGCCCTCGACCCTGAGGAGGTTGATCCAGCGCCCCGTC
>JARDZQ010000058.1 GCA_029240775.1 Rubrobacteraceae bacterium
CTCTTGAGTTCTTCGGCCGCCGCGTACAACCTCCACAGTTCGATTGTGAAACGCCCCAGCGCTGGGTACACAGAGGACCACTGGGATGGGCGATCCGGAACGGCCTGGCGCTAGGATTCGGGGCTACGAGCCGGATCGGGTTCTGGCTATGGTACGTGGTTCCTTTGGGGGCCTTTCTCGTCGGAGATTCTAAATTCGGCGCCGTCATCTACGGCACGTACGGCATGATCCGGGCTCTGGGGGCAACGGTGATACTGCTCGGCATGATACGGCTCAAAACGGACATCTCGGACTGGCTGATTGAGCGATACGGCGAAGCCCGGCTGCTAGCGGCAGGACAGCTGGTCTTCCTCGGAGTGGCAACAGCTATCGTCGTCGGTCTATAAGCAAAAACCCATGGTCCCTGGTCCGGACGCCGTCGCCTGCCAGGTACGCCACACCGACCAGCGCGAGTCCTGCCCGCGTTGAAGGATCAGCCCAAAGGAAGCTCTGCCGGTTCTTCAGTAGCTGATCCGGGAGCCCTTGGCCTTGCTCCCCGCCTCGCTTCCCAGCCAAACCTGTAGACGCCGCCATCGCCGCGAGACGGCCCGCCGGAGGTAGCGGCAGGGTGCGTCCCCTCGCGCAGGGATTCTACATCTTCTCCCGCACCCCGAGGCGCTGCCTCACGACCCGTAAGAAAAAAAGAGGATTGCCGACGAGGTATCTTCGCCACAGGCGGCGGGGGTCGATAAGTAGGCGCGCTAGCCACTCGAAGCCGCCGCTGACCAAAAGTCGCGGACCGCGGCGCAGCCGCCCGGAGACATAGTCGAAGACGGCGCCGCCAGTGAGGGCGACGCCGGCGTCGAGCCTGTGCCGGTTCTCCATCAGCCAGTACTCCTGGAGCGGCATCCCGAGCCCGACGAGCAGGATGTCCGGAGCGGCGGCGTTTATCTTCTGCACAACCGCCTCGTTCTCCGAGCGGTCGAAGTAGCCGTGGTGGACGCCGACCATTTTCAGGGCGGGGTAACGCTGCTTCAGCCTCCTTGCCGCCGCCTGCGCCACGCCGGGGCGGGCGCCGAGGAAGTAGAGCGAGAAGTTCCGGGCTTCGGCGAAATCCGCCAGTTGCCACGCCCAGTCGGCGTAGGTGATCCTGACCGGTATCCGCCGGCCCAGGATCCTCGCAGCCAGCATCACACCCGCCCCGTCGCAGAAGACAATCTCCGCGCCGTTCAGGAAATCTCGCAGTTTGGAATCCTCGTAGCACAGATTGAGGCAGTGGGCGTTCGCGTTCAGCACGAGGCCGCGTTTCCTGTCCCGTACCAGGCGTCCGACCTCCGCTTGCAGATCCCCGACCGTCAGCGGGTCCACACCCACCCCCAGCACGTTCACCCGGTCCGCGGGGTGCTTTACAGGACCCGCCACAGGGCCTCCTCTATCTCCCTGAAGCGCGCCTCCCAGGAATTTCTGCGGGAGAGCTCGATCCTTGCCCGCACTCTCTCCTCCGTCTCCAGCTCATCAAGCTCCCGCAAGACCTCCACGAACTCCTCCGGTCTATCCGCGAGGTACACGTGTCCGGCCAGCTCCTTCAGAGCCGGAAGCGGGGACGCCACGACGGGTTTGCCGGTCGCCAGGCACTCGTAGGTCTTGGCCGGCGAGATGCCCGCCGTGAGGCCGTTGATCTCGTAGGGCAATACGAAGGCGTCCACGCCAGCGAGGGCCCCCGGGAGCTGCACGTGGGGCACCTCGCTCCGGAAGTCTATGCCGGGTGTCTTCAAGAGGTTTCTGGCGACGCGACCCAGGTCCCCGAGAAGCCGCACCTCGAAGCCTGCCTCCGCGATAGCCCGCAGCGCAGCCAGGCTCGTCCGCTCCCGGCTCACGCTGCCGAAGAAGCAGACAGTACGGATCTCTTTGCTACGCTTATCGTCTTGCAGGACGGCGAAACGCTCGTAGTCCACGGCCGGGCCGCTCGGGAAGGCGTCGGGTCTCGCGGGCCTCACCTTCTCTAGCAGGCGCCTGGAGGTACACGAGACGAGGTCGGCCAGCTGGAGGAGCTCGCGTTCGGTGTCTGCGATGTCTCCGGGCACGCCCGGGAACTGCTCGTAGTCGTCCGAGCAGTCGTAGAGGACGGCTCGGGGTCGGAGACAGGGGATCAGGTCCAGCGTGGTCCTGGTCGGCGGATAGGCAACGATGAGAGGATCGGGCCCCGTTATCTGCAGAAGGTCCCGCGCCACCCACGGAAGGAAGTACCTCCGGTTCAATCCCCGGAACACCCTGTAGGTCGGCGGGAGCGCGAGCGGCGCGTAGACGGCGAGCCCCTTCTCGCTGGTGGGTCCGCCGTATCGGGCGCGCCGGAGCCTGGCGAACACCTTGCGCAGCGTGGACAGGCCTGGTCGTGGGTTGGCGAGGCCAGTGGTCTCGACGAAGACCGTGGGGTAGCCGGCGCGGGCGAACATGGTGGCGATGGCGTGGTGACGCTGCCAGAGAAAGTCCCAGCGGACGCCCGAGAGGATAACTACCGGCGGCTTACGCAAGGCATCACAGCCGCGCCGGGCCCATCAGCGCGCCGGACGGGTCGGGCATCGTCCCCTCGCCGTAGAGGCGGTCGAGGTCGAAGAGCCCGAGTATCTCTACGGCTCTCTCCAGCTGGCGACCGGTCACAAAGCGCCGCCAGCCGTCCACGGAAGGGACTTGGGGGTTGTGGCTCAGGGGCGAAGGGCGCCTAAGGGCGCGGTAGGCGCGCTCGTCGAAGTCCTCGCCGAGGAACGAGAACAGGCGGCGGAGCTCGTGCTCGGGGTGTACGAGGAAGCTCTCGTAGAACACGAGGTGTATCTCCCCCGGTCCAAACTGCCTCAGGGGCACGTAGTTCTCGATGCACCAAGAGAAGAGATGCCGCTCGAAAGGGTCTCGGGCGGCCTGGATCTCGGCCTCCACGGGGAGCAAGAAGTCCTCGACCAGCTCCTCCTGCTCCATCGTCTCCAGGAGTACCTCCTGCCACCCGAGGGCGAGCTGTGATGCTACGACGGCGCAGGGGTGACGCAGGAGGAGGATTATCGGCATGCCGGGGAAGTTCTCATGTATCCAGCCCAGGAGCAGGTTAGCTCTTATGTCCTTGATCAGGCGCCGCCGCGCGACGAGTTTGTTGTTAAACCGATCGGTCCAGAGGCTCCTGATCCCGCCGGTGAGCGCGGTTCTCGCCGGTCCGAGGTACTCCTCGCGCCGGTCGCCGGGCCTCAGGTACTGCCTGCGCCGGAAGGCTTCCATCATCCGCACCCTTCCCGGATGGAAGGGCTCGAAGACAAAGCGGTAAGCGTTACGGTGGTTGATGACCGCCGAGACCCACGTGGTCCCGCTCCTGCCGCTCCCGGCCAGGAAGACAGAGCTCCGGTGGTCGCCCCTCCCGAGGTCCACGTGGAGGGCGCCAAGCAACCGGTACACGCCGGTCATGGCCGCCGAACCCGTGACCTTCGCTCTCGTCTTCCTCATCGCTAGGGTTGTGGGCGCTCGTCTGCGGGGCTCTCGGTTGTCTCGTGGACGGTCCAGTTCTCCATACAGGCGAACCTGGCGGTTATGCCGGCGAGGAAGAAGAAGAACAGCGTCGAGCCCGGCAGGTACCAGTGCCACTCCAGAAGAGAGGACACCAGGTAGATCACGAGGGCGGAGGTGAGCCCGGCAAGCAGGAGCCGGCTCTCCCCCCGAGCGCGCCAGGCGGCCCTCGCGGAGTAGCCGACGAGCGCGACAACGAAGCCAACAAGCGCCAGGTAGGCGAACACGCCGGTCTCGGTACCCTGCTCGAGGTACAGGTTGTGGACCTGCTGAACGCCTTGGGACACCGGCCTGTTCTCCAGCCAGGTGTACTTGAAGGTGCCTGCGCCCGTGCCTGTCAGGGGGTGCTCCTTCCACGCCTCCCAGCCGACCCTCCAGTAGTCCTCCCTGAAACCCATATCGAGAGAGGTGAGCCGCTGGCCGAGGTCCTCTGTCTGGTACGGGTTGTCCACCAGAGCCTCGTAGGCGGGGCCGACCCCACCGTAGGCGTTAACCGCCGTGAACACGCCAGCGCCGACAATCAGCACCACCACGGCGACGGCGAGCGCGCCGAGCACTCGGCGTCCCACGGGCCTCAGCTCGTAGCGGCTGGCCAGGAAAGCGTACGCGGCCTGCAGCACGAAGGCCACCACGAGGGCGGCGATCAGGTCGTCTCTGAAAGCCGTCCCGAGGACTATCCTCTGCTCGTCGGAGACGCCGGTCTGCATGAAGCCCTCGAGGCTCTGGATCCGCCACAGCAACCAGGCTCCGGGGAGGGAGAGGAGGAACAGGTTGACGAGCAGCTGCAAACGCTTCTCGGTCAGGATGAGGAGAGCGATCATGCCCACCATGAGAGAGCCGATGCCGCCGCGCGAGACGGTGAGGTAGAGCGTGACCAGGAAGGCGAGCGTCACAGCGGCGTAGAGCCCGCGCAGGAGGGCGTTGCGTATCGTGGTCATCCGCGCCAGCACGAGCGCCACCCCCATCCCCAGGATCGCTGCGGTGGTGTTCACGTACTCCAGCGTTGAATCTATCCTCACGTCGTCGAGGGAGTCTATGGGGTACTGGACCGGGTTGATCTTCTGCAGCAGCCCGTAACCGGCGACCGCGGCGACCATGAGGATGGCGACGTCCACGAGCGGCCCCACCTGTCGCGCGGAGGCGAGCGCGGCGAGCCCCGCGACGAAGACCGCCAGGTACATCGAGGAGCGCAGGATCTCGTGCACGGTCTCGGTCTGGCTTATGGTCCACGCCATCGAGAGGCCCTTGATGCCGACGAGCGCCGCCAGCAACGCGACCATGACCCAGACCGCCTGAGGTACGTCCGCGTAGTAGCCGCGCACGAGAATGGTCACGAGGAGCAACGCCAGGCTGCCGGCGGCTACCGGCAGCCAGAGCCCTTCGGTATAGAGGCCCTGGTTGAGCATCCCGTAGGCGGAGATTGCGGCGAGCGCCAGCAACACCACGGCCTTGAAGACGGCGAGCAGCCGTCCCGGTCGGTGGCTCTTCTCCCCGCCGTTCCCCCGGTCGGGTTCGCGACCCGCCGTATCGTCCGCAGGCTCCACCCTCACTACCGCACCCCCTCGGAGGAGCCGTTGAGCACGACCCCGAGGAGGTTTATCCCGGCGTCGAGGAGGTCGTCCGTGGTCGCCCGCGCGGTGCTCTTGGAGGTACGGGAGGCGTGGACGACGAGCAGGACCCCATCGAAGCTGCGCGAGAGGCTCGAAGACCTCAGCACGCTCGCGGCCACCGGGGCGTCGAGGATCACCGCGTCCCTTCCCGCCTCCAGGCCGCGCACGACCTCGACGAAGCGCCCGGTCTCGAGCAAGGCGGGATCGGAGGGCACGGGCCCCGTGGGGACGACCAGGATCCCCGGCGCGAGCTCGTGCCCGTAGTGCTCGAGGCTTTTGTTTCCTCGCAGGCCGCTGGTGAGGCCCACGAAGTTGGGCTCGCCGAGCATCCGGTGCAGCTGCGGGTTTGCGAGGTTGCAGTCGACCACGGCGACCCGGTGCCCCATGCTGGCCAACGCCGCGCCGAGGCCGACGCAGACGCTCGTGCAGCCTGCCCCAGGCTCCGGGCTGGTGACGACGATGCTCTTGACCCCCTCTCCCACGGAGAGGAGGTTCTTACCCAGTTCCTCGTAGTACCGCCTTATGGGCGAGCCGGGGTCGAGCAACATCTCCGCCCCTGCGCCTCTCATGGCTTCCAGGATCGGCCCTCCTCCCCGACGGAGGAATAGTCCGGTATGACGCCGAGTACCGGCGCCCGCAGCGTGAGCTCGGCGTCGCGCGCGTCGCGCCAGCTGCGGGTCCGGCCCTCGAGTAACAAAGCCCCCGCTCCCCCCGCCAGCACCCCCGCCGCTACCGCTGCCGCCGCGTAGAGAAAGAGGCGTGTGCTCGAAGTCGGCGGCACCGCCCTGCGCTCCATTACCGCGTCCATGGCCAGCTGATCGTCGTTGAGGGTCTCGACACTCCCCACGAAGAGCTCGGCGTACGCGTTCGCCGCGCGGGCCGCCTGCTCAGGCTCGGAGGCCGAGAACCGCACCAGCATCACGGTCTCGTCGCCCCGCGGCACGGTCTCGAAGTCGAGCCGCTCCCTGAACTCTTTGAGATCGGCCTCCCAACCGGCCCGGCGCATCACCTCTTGCATAAAGCCGTCCGTCGCCACGACGGTGTTGCGGACCTCTTCTACGAAGGCTGCCCTCTCCTCGTCGCTGACCATCCTCTCGTGAGGCTCTACGCTCACCGCCGCCTCCGCCGTATAGACGGGATCTCTGAACAGCCCGAAGAGCAACGCGAGGAGTACCAGCGAGACCACGATCCCAACTACCAGGAGACGTCGACCCCAGAGGATGTGCACGACCTCGTAGAGCGGGAGGTCGTCCCGCCTCTCCTCCTGCCAGCCGCGCTGGCTAGTAGATCTCACTGGTCAGCACCGACTCGCGGTACGCGTCCGGGTTGGAGTCCAGAAGCTGGAGCAGAGCCGGCGCCTGCGGGGACTGGCTCTGCGAGATGATCTCGCGCGCCTCGGAGTAGCGGCCCTGGACCACAAGCGCATCGGCGATGGCGAGCTCCATTGACACAAGGAGCTGCTTCCGCGTCCTCTTGAGCGGCCCCTCGAGCTCGTCGAGCCCGCTCTCAGCCCTCTGTCTGGCGTGCTTTATGGCCTGCAGCCCCTCCTGGGGCTGGCCGGTTCGTACGTGGATCCTCCCCAGGTCGTAGAGTCCCTGGAACGAAATGTTCCCCTCTCTCCTGAGCTTCTCGTACTGGTCCTTGGCCTCCCCCAACTCTCCCTGCTGTATTAGCACCTGCCCCAGGGCCTCGCGAACCGTGTTCTCTTGGGGGTTGAGCCTGAGTACGTTGCGGTAGCTCTCCTCGGCGGCGTCGAGGTCGTCCAGCTCGTTGAGCTGCAAGTTGCCCAGCATCAGGTACGGTATGTAGTTGTGCGGGTCCCGCCTTATAGCTTCCCTCAAAGCGCCCGCGGCGTCCTCGTAGCGCGCCTGCTGCTCGAAGAGTAGAGACCGCGTCTCCAACGCCTCTGTGTCGAAGGGGTCGAAGCGCGCCGCCATCTGCGAATAATCTATCGCGCCCTGCACGTCCCCGGCGGCGGAGAGCTGTTGCCCCTCGACGAGATAGTACTCGGAGAGACGCAACGCCACGGCCAACAACACGAGGGCTCCCACCAGGAAACCCGCAGAGACTCTGAAAACCACGCGGCTCAAGACCTACTCACCGCGCATGAGGATATCCACAACACCCTCCGAATACAAGCTGCCCGGAAGAGTGGGCAGAAGCCGTGTCTCGAACGGCACGAAAAAGCGGGCCCCCGAAGGAGCCCGCTCTTCAAACGCTTGCGCTCGGTTTACTTACCGAACGATCCTGCGCGCCAGCAGACCACCGGCCACAAGCAGCGCACCCGCGCCAAGCGCGATCAGCGAAGCACCACCCGTCGGGGGAAGCGCACCACCAGCAGCAGCCGAAGCGGAGCCACCGCCGCCGCCACCGCCACCACCAGCCGCAGCGGTCGCGGTCGCACCAGCAGTGCCCTTAGCAGGAGCAGTGCCCTTAGCAGGAGCAGTGCCCTTAGCAGGAGCAGTGCCAGCAGCGGTGTTGATGTTCACGTCTTCGCCAGCGGCGATGCTGTCGAGACACGCGAGCACCTGGTTCTGGCTAACGCCGAGCTCCTGCGCGATGCCCGCGAGATCCTGCTCGTTGTCGGTGTTGTACTGGCCAGTAGCCGCAGCCTGGATCTGGTCACAGTCCACGTACTGGACGCTGCCACCGACGGCGCTCGCCTGGGCGAAAGCCGGAGCGGCGGCGGCCAGAACCATGGCCATAACC
>JARDZQ010000059.1 GCA_029240775.1 Rubrobacteraceae bacterium
CCTGATCGCGAACCAGAAGATCGGGAACGTCCAGGATCTCCTGCCGGTCCTCAACCAGGTGATGCAGAGCAACCGCCCGCTGCTCATCGTCTCCGAGGACGTCGAGGGCGAGGCTTTGGCGACCCTCATCGTCAACAAGTTGCGCGGGACGTTCACTGCGGCTGCCGTCAAGGCGCCCGGCTTCGGCGACCGGCGCAAGAGGATGCTCGAGGACATCGCCATCCTCACCGGCGGCGAGGTCATCACCGAGGAGCTGGGCCTCAAGCTCGAGAACACCCAGCTTAGTCAACTCGGCACCGCCCGCAGGGTCGTCATAACCAAGGATGACACCGTCATCGTGGACGGCGGCGGCGACCCGGAGGCCATCAAGGGCCGCATCAACCAGATCCGGGCCGAGCTCGAGACCACCGACTCGGACTTCGACCGCGAGAAGCTGCAGGAGCGGCTCGCCAAGCTCGCCGGCGGCGTGGCCGTCATCAAGGTGGGCGCGGCGACCGAGACCGAGCTCAAGGAGCGCAAGCACCGCGTCGAGGACGCTCTGTCCGCTACCCGGGCGGCGCTCGAGGAGGGCATCGTGCCAGGCGGCGGCGTCGCGCTCCTCAAGGCGCAGGGCTCCGTCTCCGGCCTCGTCGAGTCGCTCGACGGCGACGAGAGGACCGGCGCGCGTATCGTCTACCGGGCGCTCGAGGAGCCGATCCGTCAGATCGCCGAGAACGCAGGCGCCGACGGCTCCATCGTTGTCGACAAGGTGCGCACGCAGGGCGGCACCATAGGCTTCAACGCCCTCACCGGTGAGTACGAGGACCTCGTGGCGGCCGGCATTATCGACCCCGCGATGGTCACCAGGAGCGCCTTGCAGAACGCGGCCTCCATCGGCAGCCTCATCGTCACCACCGACGTCGTGGTGGCCGAGCCCGAGGAGGAGACGCCCGCTATGCCAGGCGGCGGCATGGGCGGCATGATGTAAGGGTCTCTGCAAGGAGATCCTCGAGAGCGGCGCCTTCGTGGCGCCGCTTTTTTCGTGACCATTCCTGTTTCGCCGGGGCTCTTAGAGGGTATATAGTGCGGCTGGCGCGTGACGGAGAGGGAGGAAGCGGCTTTTGTTGGCGGGGATGGATGAGTAGGGGGCTCGCCGTGATCATCGTCGTTCTCGTGGTGATCCTCCTGGTAGTACTGGCTATACCGTTCGTTATGTAGGAGCAGTCCACCGAAGGAGGCAAGACATGCGGGGCGGCATTCTAAATCTGGTGATCGCGGTACTGGTGATCATCCTGATCATATACATCATCCTCCAGATCCTCTGAGAGGTGACAGGGACCTAGACTGAACGGTCGAAGAAGGGAGACGATGGGGTGTCGCTAAACACGGTTATCTACGTACTGCTGATCATTCTGGTCATCGTCGTGATCCTGGCGCTACTCGGGGTGGTCTAGAACCGCAGGAACCCGAGCCGGGCGGCTTGACCGCCGGAACGAGGCGGGGTAGCATAACCGCGATTTGCAGCGGTTAGTCGAGAGGATCATCGAGGCCCACGGAGCACGCTCTCCGTGGGCTTCGTGCTACCTGCCCGGGACGAGGGGAAAGGAGTCCTGCAACGCCTATGGACATTGAGATTGGGAAAGGAAAGACGGCGCGGCGGGCATACGGACTGGACGAGATCGCCATAGTCCCGAGCCGCAGGACCCGCGACCCCGAGGATATAGACATCTCGTGGTCCTTAGGCGACCTGCACCTGGACCTGCCGTGCCTCGCGAGCGCCCTCGACGCCGCCGTGGACCCAGCGACGGCGGGCATCATAGGGTCTCTGGGCGGCCTCGCCGTCCTGAACCTGGAGGGTCTGCAGACGCGTTACGAAGATCCAGGTCCGGTCTTCGAGGAGATAGCGAGTCTGCCGGAGACCAAGGCCACGCGGGTCATGCAGGACATCTACGCCGAGCCCATCAAGGAGGAGTTGATCTTCCGCCGCGTCCAGGAGATCAAGGACCGCGGCGTCATAGCCGCGGCCTCCCTGACCCCCCAGCGCGTCGAGCGCTACCACCGCGCCGCCATCGAGGCGGGCCTCGACGTACTGGTCGTCCAGGGAACGGTCGTCTCCGCCGAGCACGTCTCTACCAAGGCAAAGCCCCTGAACCTCATGGAGTTCGTGCCTTCGTTGAACGTGCCCGTAATAGTTGGGGGCTGCGCGAGCTACTCGACCGCGCTCCACCTCATGAGAACGGGGGCTGTGGGGGTCCTGGTCGGTGTCGGACCGGGGCGTATCTGCACGACGCGGGGTGTGATCGGGGTCGGTGTGCCGCAGGCTACCGCGGTGGCCGACGCCGCAGCTGCCCGGATGCGCCACTACCTGGAGACCGGCGAGTACGTCAACGTCATCGCCGACGGCGGGATGCGCACCGGCGGTGACGTCGCGCGCGCCATAGCCTGCGGGGCCGACGCCGTCATGCTAGGGAGCGCATTTGCAAAAGCAGAAGAGGCGCCGGGCCGGGGCTACTCGTGGGGGATGGCGACCTTCCACCCTACCCTCCCGCGCGGCACCCGTATAAGCACGAAGACAACGGGCACGATAGAGGAGATTCTCGTCGGCCCAGCCCACGAGAACGACGGCACCTTGAACCTGATGGGCGCTCTGCGCATGAGCATGGCGACCACAGGCTACCAGAACATCAAGGAGTTCCAGAAGGCCGAGGTGATGTACGCGCCTTCTCTCAACACGGAGGGCAAGCTCGAGCAGCGCGACCAGCGCGTCGGGATGGGCGGGTAGCCTTGATCCTCGTCCTGGACTTCGGCGGCCAGTACGCGCAGCTGATCGCTCGCCGGGTCCGCGAAGCTCGCGTCTACTCGGAGCTGATCCCCTACGACACCCCGGTCGAGGAGATAAGGGCCCGCAACCCGGAGGGCATCATCCTCTCGGGCGGGCCATGCAGCGTCTACGAGGACGACGCCCCGAGGGTGGAGCCCGAACTCTTCGACCTCGGCGTGCCCATACTGGGCATCTGCTACGGGATGCAACTGATGGCGCTCGTGCTCGGCGGAGAGGTGGGTGCCGTCCAGATCCGGGAGTACGGCCGCTCCGACATAGTCGTGAAGAGTCACGATGGCCTCTTCGCGGGCACCCCGGACAGGCAGAAGGCCTGGACGAGCCACGGCGACGCGGTCTTCGCCGTGCCTGAGGGCTTCGAGGTCACCGCCGAGACGCCCTCCGTCCCGATCATCGCCTTCGAGGAGCGCGAGAAGGGCCGCTACGGGGTGCAGTTCCATCCGGAGGTCAGGCACACAGACTACGGGCTGGAGATCCTCAAGAACTTTCTCTTCGAAGCCTGCGAGTGCAGGCCGGAGTGGACGCCGGTCAACATCATCAACGACGCGGTCGAGAAGATAAGGGAACAGGTCGGCGGCGCGAGGGCTATCTGCGGGCTCTCCGGCGGGGTGGACTCCGCTACCGCCGCGATGCTCGTGCACCGCGCCATCGGCGACAACCTGACGTGCGTCTTCGTGGACCACGGGCTCCTGCGCCACAACGAGGCCGAGCAGGTCGTCGAGGCGTTCGCGCAGAATTCGGACGTGCCCCTGATCCACGTCAACTCCTCGGGTCGTTTCCTCGACAAGCTCGCCGGCGTCACCGACCCGGAGGCGAAGCGCAAGATCATCGGCGAGGAGTTCATCCGCACCTTCGAGGAGGAGGCGGGGAACATCGATGACGCGAAGTTTCTCGTTCAGGGGACCCTGTACTCCGACGTGATCGAGAGCGGAACGCGCGACGCCGCCCGCATAAAGAGCCACCACAACGTCGGGGGACTCCCAGAGGTCATGGACCTCGATCTGGTCGAGCCTCTGCGCAACCTCTTCAAGGACGAGGTGAGGGTCGTGGCCGCGGAGCTCGGGATGCCGGAGCAGCTCGTCTGGCGCCAGCCGTTCCCCGGCCCCGGGCTCGCCATAAGGGTCATAGGAGAGGTGACGGCCGAGAGGCTGGAGATCCTGCGCCGCGCGGACGCCGTGTTGCAGGACGAGATAAGAAGCGCCGGGCTCTACCGCGAGCTGTGGCAGAGCTTCGCCGTTCTGCCGGCTATACACTCCGTCGGCGTGATGGGCGACGCGCGTACCTACGCCTACCCCATCGTCATCCGGGCCGTGACTAGCGACGACGCGATGACCGCCGACTGGGCGCGACTCCCCTACGACCTCCTCGAGCGCGTAAGCAACCGCATTATTAACGAGGTCCCTGGCGTGAACCGCGTCGCCTTGGACATAACCAGCAAGCCCCCCGGCACCATCGAGTGGGAATAGAAGCACGCTGCCCTTCGGGCGGCTTGTCAGCATTTCAAGTGCTTCTCTCTCGAGCGTTTCCCGACGCCATTTGTGTGGGCGCTCGGATGGCGTGACAGGGAGCGGCCAGAGAGACGGCCCGTTGAAATGCTGACAAGCGAGGCGTTAGCCGGAGCGTGCTGACAAGCTGTTTAACAGAGATTTAGCGCGGAGTTTACATAGCTGAAACTACGCTGTGGCCCTCTTGCCCTATCATCGTGCCCTGGAAGGCGGCTGGACTTTCATTGCCGTACTAAGAAGGGAGCGGATGGGTTGAGCGGGATCGCGCGTTCGAGGTTACTGGTAGTGGCGGGTCTCTTCGTGTTATTGGCGCTCATTGGGGCCGCTTGCGGCAGTGCAAGCGGCGGCCAGGGCGGCGAGCCTGTCTCTGGCAGCATCAGGATCGAGGGCTCCAGCACCGTGCAACCGATCACGCAGGCGGCTGCCGAGCTGTTCCGAGAGCAGAACCCGGATGCGCGCATCGCGGTCGGTGGATCCGGCACCAGCGACGGCTTCGAGGCGTTCTGCAAAGGTGAAACCCAGATCTCCGACGCCTCCAGGCCGATAGACGTGGCCGAGGAGGTGCCGGTGTGCGAGGAGAACGGAGTCGAGTTCATAGAGATCCCGGTCGCCTTCGACGGCATCTCGATAGTGGTCAACCCGCAAAACGACTGGGCGACTGACGTAACGGCCGAGGAGCTCAAGACGATGTGGGAGCCGCAGGCTCAGGGCAAGATCGACCAGTGGAGCCAGGTCCGCTCCGAGTGGCCGGACAGGCCGCTGGACCTCTACGGGCCGGGGACCGAGTCGGGCACCTACGAGTTCTTCAACGAGGTCATCGTGCAGAACGAAGAGGAGGCCAATCGCTCGGACTACGAGGCAAGCGAGGATGATAACGTGCTGGTCCAGGGCGTCGCCGGCGACCAGAATGCCCTCGGATACTTCGGATATTCCTATTACGAGAACAACCAGGACAAGCTCAAATTGCTCGCCGTAGACGGTGTCAAGCCCACCGCGGATTCTATCCGCTCGGGCGAGTATCTGCTCTCGCGTCCGCTGTTCATCTACGTGAACGCCAAGGTGCTCCAGAACAACGAGGCAGTTCAGCCGTTCGTGGACTTCTACGTCGCTGAGGAGAACCTCGACCGGATCGTGGAGGCGGCGAAGTACGTGACGCTGCCGAGCAGCCTGGAGCAGGAGGCGCGGACCCAGTACGAGGACCGTACCACAGGCACCGTGTTCACCGAACAGGGTGAGCCCAAGGGCGGCGACCTCGAGGCGGCCCTCAAGCAGTCGCAGTAACGGTTTGTGCCCGGACCGGTCCGCTTGTAACATCGGGGGGCTGGCGTGAAGGCTGGCCTACCTTTCCTGGTTGCGAGGTTCGGAGGTTTCTAGGTGACGATAGAAGGTGGAGGGACGAGTCGCAGGGCGGGCGCCTGGAAGGGCAACAGCCGCGCCAGGGAGACCCGGGAGCGGATCATAAAGTACTTGCTTACGGCCTGCGCCTACCTCTCCATCTTCACCACCTTCGGGATCGTCGTTGTTCTCTTCGAGGAGACCCTGCGCTTCTTTCTCGACGTCTCCATCGTGGAGTTCTTGACCTCGACGCAGTGGGATCCTCCGGGGGGTGACTTCGGCATACTGCCGCTCGTCTACGGCACGCTCATGGCGACCTTTATCGCCATAGCCGTGGCGCTCCCCGTGGGGCTGCTTACCGCCATCTACCTCAGCGAGTACGCTCCGCAGTCGCTCAGGCGCTGGCTCAAGCCGGCGCTGGAGATCCTCGCCGGGATACCCACCGTGGTATACGGGTACTTCGCCCTGACGTTCATCACCCCCTTCTTCAGGGATAGCGTCTTCCCCGGAATAGGATCTTTCAACGCCCTCTCCGCTGGCCTCATCATGGGCGTCATGATCATCCCGACCGTCGCCTCGGTTAGCGAGGACTCCATCTACGCGGTGCCGCAGTCCTTGAGGGAGGGTGCCTACGCCCTGGGCGCAACCAAGCGCGAGACAGCGACGAGGATCGTGGTGCCGGCCGCCCTGTCGGGGATCGTGGCGGCGGTGATCCTGGGCGTCTCGCGCGCCATCGGGGAGACGATGATCGTGACCATCGCGATGGGTGCCCAGGCGAACTGGCTCGGGAGCCCGCTCGACGGTATGCAGGCCATGACAGCGTATATCGTGCAGGTGGTTGGCGGGGAGACGCCGCGCGAGTCGGTTACCTTCAAATCCATATTCGCGGTGGGATCGGCGTTGTTCCTCATAACCCTGACCCTCAACCTCGTGAGCTATTGGTTCGTCCGGCGATACAGGGAGATCTACTAGTGGCGCAGAGCACGACACGAGCCGAGCGGCGCGCAGGCGACTCCGGAGCAACCGACTTCAAGACGTCCATGTCCACGCGCTACGGACTTGACCGGGCGTTTACTGTTGTGGTGACGGCGGCAGCTCTGGTCGGCATCGTCGTCCTGGCGGTGCTGCTGGTGGACGTGGTCCGGGATGGCTCGGCGATGTTGAGCCGGAACTTCCTGACGAGCTTCCCGTCCCAGATCTTTCCCGAGAACGGGGGCGTCTACCCTGCGCTCATCGGCTCGGTGTGGTTGCTCGGCTTGACCGCGCTCATAAGCGTGCCACTTGGCTTGGGGGCGGCGATCTATCTCGAGGAGTACGCCGAGGACACGCGCATCAACCGGATAATCGAGATCAACATCTCAAACCTCGCCGGGGTGCCATCGATCATCTACGGTCTTCTGGGTCTCGGCATCTTCGTGCAGCTCCTGGCGCCGGTTACGGGGGGCACCAGCGTGCTCACCGGCTCGCTTACGTTGAGCCTCCTGATACTGCCGGTCATCATCGTCGCCACCAGGGAGGCACTGCGGGCCATCCCTGCCTCTATCCGCGAGGGTGGCTTCGCGCTCGGGGCGACGCGGTGGGAGGTGATCCGCAGCCACCTGCTCCCGATGGCGTTGCCGGGGGCGCTCACGGGCATCATCCTGGCGCTCTCGCGGGCTATCGGCGAGGCAGCCCCCTTGTTGGTCGTCGGGGTCGCGCTCTACCAGACCTATATCACCAGAACCCCGTTCGAAGGCTACATGGCACTGCCGACCCAGATCTACGACTGGATCAGCCGCCCGCAGGTGATCTTTCAGGAGTCCGCCGCGGCCGGGATCGTGGTGATCATGGTCGTGTTGCTGTTGGCGAACTCAGTGGCCATCTTGCTGCGAAACAGGTTCCAGCGACGCGTGTGACACAGCAGGTTTCGGAGAAGGAAAGGTGCTAGCCTAGTGGAGACCGAGAAGGCCTAATAGGGAGCGTAGTGTGTCCGAGGTTTCGAGGGAACAGCGTGAGGTGAGGCAGGTAGACGATCGAACACCCGCCGGGAACGGCTCTACCCTCGGCATGGAGATACGGGATCTCTCCGCTTTCTACGGTTCCTTCAAAGCCATAACCGACGTGAGCATAGATATTCAGGCGAACAAGGTCACGGCGCTCATTGGTCCCTCCGGC
>JARDZQ010000522.1 GCA_029240775.1 Rubrobacteraceae bacterium
ATGAGGTTGAAGACGACGAGGGCGACGTTGATGAAACCGAGGTAGGCGAGGATCTGGCCGAACGAGCTCACCCGTATGATGTCTACGGGGGACGAGAGGTCGGCCCCGAACACGAGCGCCCCGGCGAAGAAGAAAGGGGCGAGCACCACGTTGACGAGCGGCCCCGCGATAGCGATCTTGACCTCGTCCCAGGGGTTCTCGGGGAGAGACTTGAGCCGGGCGATCCCGCCGATGGGAAGGAGCGTTATGTCCGGAACTTCGAGGCCGAGCTGCTGAGCGACGAGGGAGTGGCCGAACTCGTGGAGCAGCACGCAGACGAACAGCGCCACGATGATGGCGGAGGTGACGAGCGCGTTCGCGGGGCTCCCCGTCTCCTGGTACCCCAGGTAGGCGAAGAAGGCCAGGAGCAGGAAGAAGGTCCAGTGTACCTTCACGTCTATGCCGAACGCACGACCTATCCTGAATGAGCCGCCCATGTGACAGGGAGTTTACCCCATAGACGATGAACCCAGATGCAAGCGCTTTATCCTGTAGAATCGCTCTATGGAAGAACGCACAACGAGCTACCGGCTCGTCACCGACGCGGGCGAGCTGAGCGGCGTCGCGGAAGCCCTCGCGGGCGCCGAAGCCATAGGCGCGGATATCGAGACGACCGATCTCAGCCCCAGAGACGGGAAGACGCGCCTCCTCCAGCTCGCGACCCCCGACGAGACTTTCGTAGTTGACGCCTTCGCGGTCCGGGACCTCTCCCCCCTCAGAGACGTGCTCGAGGGCGGACCCGTAAAGGCCTTCCACAACTCCAAATTCGATTACCAGTTCCTGCTCGCCGAGCACGGCATCTCGCTCTCCCCCATCTTCGACACGATGCTCGCCGCGCAGCTTCTCGACGGTGGGGAGTACGGGGCCTCCTACGCTCTGGAGGCCGTGGCGGAGCGGTATCTGGACGAGGCCGTGGACAAGTCCGAGCAGCGCGCGGACTGGTCTGGGGAGCTCAGCCGGGCCCAGCTCGAGTACGCTGCGCGGGACGCCGCGATCCTGCTTCCCCTGCGCGAGCGGCTCGCCGAGAGGCTGGAGGAGGAGGGGCTCGGCTACATCTCGGGGGTTGAGTTCGGGGCGGTCGCGGCGATCTCCGAGATGGAGCTCGCGGGCGTCAAGCTCGACGTCGCGCGCTGGAAGGAGCTCGAGAAGACAGTCCGCGAGCGCAGGGACAGGGCGGCCGAGCACCTCGAGTCCTTCTTCCCGCCGCCGGAAGGGGTATTGCCGCTGGAGGGCCTCGGGCCCCGACTCAACCTCAACAGCCCGAAGCAGATCACCGACGCCTTCCGCACTCTAGGGATAGAGCTCCCCGACACGAAGGTGTGGACGCTCCTCAAGATCGAGCATCCGG
>JARDZQ010000060.1 GCA_029240775.1 Rubrobacteraceae bacterium
TTCGTGGGTCCCGAAGGCGGGTGGAGCGAAGAGGAGTTACAGGCGGCCGAGGAGGCTGGTCTCGCCCTCGCGCAGCTCGGGCCGTACCGGTTGCGCAGCGAGACTGCCGGTGTGGTTGCGGCGGCCAGGGCGCGGGCGGCGCTGGAGAGATCTTTGAGACAATCGTAGCGAGGAGTTGAACGTGGACGAGAGAGACTGCATATTTTGTAAGATAGCTCGGGGGGAGCTCGACGCCGAGGTGGTCCATGACGAAGACGAGGTGCTGGCCTTCAAAGACATCAACGGGCGGGCGCCGGTGCACGTGCTCGTCATCCCCCGCCAGCACGTCGCCTCGCTGGAAGAGGTTACGAGTCTGCCCGAGCGCGTGGCGCGGCGCCTCTTCGAGGTCTCCAGCGAGGTGGCGGCGAAGCTCGGCGTGGGGGAGAGCGGCTACGCTGTCCGGATCAACAACGGCCCCGACGCGGGCCAGGAGATCTTCCACCTCCACCTCCACGTCCTCGGCGGTGAGAGTATAGGGATGCCGTGAGCATTAGCGAGCAGATACAGCAGGACATGAGGAGCGCCATGAAGGAGCGAGACAAGGCCAGGGTGGGCGCTCTCAGGATGCTCGGCGCGGCGCTCAAGAACGGTGAGATCGAGGCCGGCAGGCCGCTCACGGAGGACGAGGAGCGAGTAGTCTTGCGGCGCCAGCTCAAGCAGCGCGAGGAGTCTGCTGAGGCGTTCCGCAGGGCCGGACGCAAGGAGCAGGCCGCCTCGGAGGCGGCGGAGGCCGAGATCGTGCGCGGCTACCTGCCCCGGCCACTCTCGGCAGATGAGCTTCAGAAGCTAGTCGATGCCGCCATACAAGAGACCGGCGCGACCGGGATGAAGGACATGGGGGCCGTGATGGGGCGTGCCATGTCGCTCGCCGCAGGACGCGCGCAGGGCGGCGAGCTCGCTACCCTGGTACGGGAGCGGCTGCAATGAGTAGCTATGAGCGGTTAGCTTTCAGCCAAGAGCTGTGCGGCGAACTACAAAAAAAGGATCAACTCGGCGAATTCGCTCTGAGAGGCAAGCGCTATTGATCGAATGTCTGGCAATCTTCGCGGGGCATGCTGCGAACGTCAGGCTGACTGCTGATGGCTGAAAGCCAAAAAGGAGGATAAGACGGACACCACAACGAGCACCAACGTAGAGGCCAAGCTCGTCATACCGCCGGGGCGGATGCTCGAGGTCTTCGGCGAGCGCGACTCGGTCCTGCGGCGCGTCGAGGAGCTTGTCGAGTGCGAGGTCATCGTGCGGGGGAACGAGATCGTGCTGCGTGGGACCGAGGTGGCGGTGGAGAGGGCCGAGGGGGTCTTCGACGGCCTCATCGGGCTCGCGGAGGATGGGAATCACCCGACGCCGGAGACCGCGGAGCGCCTGTACAAGATGGCGGACCGTGGCGGGGGGCGCGAGGTGCTCGGGGACGTCATCCTCACGCACCGCGGGCGGCGGGTGGCGCCCAAGACCCGCAACCAGAAGGCTTACACCGACGCCATCCGCGAGAACCAGATCGTCTTCGGCATCGGGCCTGCGGGGACCGGCAAGACCTATCTCGCGGTGGCGCTCGCCGTCGAAGCGCTCAACCGGGGCGAGGTAGCTAGGATCATCCTGACCAGACCGGCCGTGGAGGCCGGAGAGTCGCTCGGGTTCTTGCCGGGGGACGTGATGGCCAAGGTGGACCCGTACTTCCGGCCGCTTTATGACGCCCTCTACGAGATGGTTGACCCTGCGAAGTTCCAGGCGCACCTGGAGAGGGGTATAATCGAGATAGCACCGCTTGCTTTCATGAGAGGCAGGACCTTGAACGACGCGTTCATCATCCTGGATGAGGCGCAGAATACGACCCCCCAGCAGATGAAGATGTTCCTGACGCGCCTGGGTTTTGGCTCGAAGATGGTGATCACCGGCGACGTCACGCAGATTGACCTACCGAAGGCCCACGCGAGCGGCCTGCTGGATGCTCAACGGACCCTCACCAGCGTCGAGGGTGTCTCCTTCGTCGGCCTTCAGCGCGACGACATAGTCCGCAGCGACCTTGTCATGCGGATAGTTGACGCCTACGAAGGCGTCGGGCAAGAGGGCTAGAACCGGTCGTGAAGCTGGAGAAACAGGAGCCCAAGACCCCGCTGGGGCGGAGGGTGGACGAGCTCCACAGGCCCCCGACGCGCTTCGAGCGCTTCCGTGAGTGGATCGAGGGTCTTCCGAAGATCCGGCTCTACGTCTTCCTCATCGCGTTCACCTGGCTCGCGCTGACCGCCCTCATCGGCCTCGGTCCTCGCCCGCCGATCGAGCGGATAATCGCGCAGGGCATCCTGGAACGCGGGGACCTGGCGCAGCTCGAGTCGGGCAGCTTCATCCAGAGTCCCCATCTCTGGAAGTCGCTGCTCGGGGTCGGCCTCATAGTGGCAACCGAGATGGGGATTGCCTGGTACTTCCTCGAGCGCTTCGGCCGCCGCGTCCTGAAGACGAACACCGCGATTAGGCTCGTCCTCGCCGCCTCTCTGATGATCCTGTTCACCGCGCTCGCACGGCTCTTTATCGAGCTGAACTTCAACCCGTACCTGACGCCGCTGGCGGGACTGTCGATCATCGGGACGATGCTCCTCGGGCCGCGCATCATGTTCCTTGTGGTCGTGATCACGTCTATCAACGTTGGGATCATGAGCGGGAACGACTTCCTGCTGACGGCTGCGCTCCTGCTCGGTGCGGGGTTCGCGATCTACACGGTCGTGCGGGTCCGCTCCCGCCAGCGGCTACTGAAGGCCGGCCTTTTCATAGCCGGCGTGACGGCCGTGGTGACGTTCGCGGTGGGATTGATCGGCGGCGCGGGTCCCTCGGACGCGCTGTGGCAGGGCGTGCTTGGCCTCGCCAACGGTCTGCTCTCGCTGATGCTCGCGCTGGTGCTGCTGCCGCTGCTGGAGGACGCCTTCAACATCCTGACGCCGATGAAGCTCCTTGAGCTCTCCAACACCGGCAACACACTGCTCCACAAGCTGCTCCAAAAGGCGCCAGGCACCTTCACCCACTCCATGCAGGTCGGCAGCCTCGCCGACTCCGCCGCCGAGCGGGTCGGGGCCGACCCGCTGCTCGCCCGGGTCGGGGCCTACTACCACGACATCGGCAAGATGGAGCACCCGGCCTACTTTATCGAGAACCAGATCGGCCAGCTCAACCCGCACGCCACACTCTCGCCCGCCCTCTCGGCCAAGGTCATCAAGCGCCACGTCAAGGACGGGCTCGAGATCGGGCGCGCCTGGGGCCTGCCGCAGGAGATTCTGGACCTGATCGCTCAGCACCACGGCTCGACGCGCATCGAGTACTTCTACCGCAAGGCCCTCGAAGAAGCCCTCGACGACTCGGAGGTGAACGAGGCGGACTTCCGCTACTCGAGCGGCCTGCCGAAGTCGAAGGAGGCCGGCATCCTGATGCTCGCCGACTCGGTGGAGGCGACGGTGAAGGCCCTGCCGAAGCCCACCCCGAAGCGCATAGAGGACGTGGTGGCCGACACCATAAGAAGGAAGCTCGAGGACGGCCAGTTCGACGAGTGCGAGCTCACCATGCACGATATCCACGAGGCGGGCGAGGCGATCCGAGAGGCCCTAATAGGCTTTCTCGGCCCCCGTATCGAATACCCGGAGACCCCCGCAGCGAGAAAGGCCGCAGGCAAGACGGCCGGGGACACGACCTGACACCCTCCCAGCCCTTCAGCGTCGCGGTCCTCGACGAAGCCGGTTACGATGGGCTGGACCCCGGTCTGGCGACCCAACTCTTCTCGGCGGTCTTCTCCCACCGCGGCTTCGACCCACAACGCCTGGGCGAGGTCTCTGTGGCCCTCGTCGACCCCGGGACCATCCACGAACTGAACCTGAGGTTCAGAAACAAGGACGAGCCAACCGATGTTCTCAGCTTCGAGGTAGACGGGCCCTACGGGGAGATGGTGGGGGAGGTGGTGGTCTGCCCGGCGTGCGCCGAGATGGGGGTCGAGGAGCTGGTGGTGCATGGTGCTCTGCACCTCTCGGGGATGGACCACGGCGAGGATTTCGAGGAGAGCGAGATGGCCCGGACTCAGGAAGCGATCATGGAGGAGGTCCGTGGCGGACAAGGGTAAGCAGCCCACCAAGGGCCAGCAGGGCGTGGCGCGCAGCTTCGACCTCGCCTACCGGGGCCTCATCTACGCCGTCCGTACCCAGCGCAACATGCGCTTCCACGTCGTCGCAGCAACGCTGGTCCTCGTAGGGAGCGTGTTCCTGGGGGTGAGCAAGCTCGAGCTCGCGGTGCTGGTGCTCGTGATCATGTTCGTCTTCGTCACGGAGATGATCAACACGGCGCTCGAGTTTGCGGTGGATCTCGTGACCAAGGAGTACCATCCGCTGGCGAAGCTCTCGAAAGACGTCTCGGCCGGTGCCGTTCTTGTCTCCAGCGTCGGGGCGGTGCTGGTGGGGTATTTGATCCTGGCCGACAACCTGGGGCCGCTCTCGCTCGAGACGCTGGAGACCATACGCCGCCAGCCGGCCCACCTCACGCTGGTCGCGCTGGGGGTTATCGTCTTGCTAGTGCTGCTCGGGAAGGCGCTCACGCGCTCTCCCAGCTCGTTCGCCGGAGGGATGCCCTCGGGGCACGCTGCGGTGGCCTTCGGTGGCTGGGTCGCAGCCAGCTTCGTGGCGGCAGACGGGCGCTACACCGGGCTCGTCTCCGCCATCACGCTGCTCATGGCCCTGCTCGTCTCCCAGAGCAGGGTCGAGAGCGGTACCCATACCATCTACCAGGTCGCCATGGGGGCCGTCATAGGGATACTGGTAACCCTCGCCGCCTTCCAGCTGCTTTGAAAGGAGGCCCAGCTTGGACCTCGAGACCTTGGTGGGCGCGGCTCGCGACGCCTCTACGAGGGCCTATGCGCCCTACAGCGACTTCCGGGTAGGCGCGGCGATCCTCACAGAGAACGGCGCCATCCACACCGGCTGCAACGTCGAGAACGCCTCCTACGGGCTCGCCATCTGCGCCGAGCGTAACGCCGCAGCCGCGATGGCCCTCGCGAGCCCGGATGACCGTGAGATCCGGCTCGTCGCCGTCTACAGCCCCGACGCCTCGCCCTGCTTCCCCTGCGGGGCCTGCCGCCAGGTCCTGCGGGAGTTCGGCTGCAAGGAGGTCATAGTCGAAGAGGCGTCAGGGCTCCGGCGCTACCCGTTCGAGGAGATTTTGCCCCACGCCTTCGGGCCGGAGGACCTGTGAGCAAGAAGATGCCAAACGGCTCCGAGAAGGACTTCCGCAGCGGCTTCGTCGCGGTCGTCGGGCGGCCCAACGTGGGGAAATCCACGCTCGTCAACCGGCTGGTCGGGCAAAAAGTCTCGATCACCTCTCCAAGGCCGCAGACCACCCGTGGCCCGATACGCGGCGTCCGTAACGGGCCCGGCTACCAGGCCATCTTCGTGGACACGCCGGGCTCCCAGAAGCCCCGCGACACTCTGCGCGCCCGCATGCAGCAGCAGGTACTCGACAGCCTCTCGGAGTCGGACGTGATCCTGTTCGTCCTCGATGCCAAGCAGACAACGGAGAGCCTCGGCCCCGGGGACCGCTACGTGGCGCGCCTCGTCGTCGAAGCCGGCACCCCTGCGATAGTCTGCATCAACAAAGTGGACCTGCTCCCCAACCGCGCGGAGGTGCTCCCCATCGTTGAAGAGGTCACGGAGCTCGGTGACTGGCGGGAGATCTTCCCTATAAGCGCCACCGAGGGGCTGAACGTCGACCCACTGATGGAGTCAGCAATCGAGCTTCTTCCTCCGGGACCACGCTACTTCCCGGAAGGCACCATCACCGACTACCCCGAGTCGCTGATCCTCGCGGAGTACGTGCGGGAGAAGGCCCTGAACGCCCTCCGAGAAGAGGTCCCGCACGCAGTGGCGGTCGAGATCGAGGAAGTCGAGCGCAAGGAGAACGTGACCGTCGTCTACGCCACCCTCCACGTCGAGAGGGCGACCCAGCGCATGATCGTGCTCGGCAAGGGCGGCCGGACTATCAAGCAGATCGGTATCGAAGCCCGCCGCGACGTCGAACGGCTGCTCGGTACTCGTATCTACCTTGATCTTAAGGTGAAGGTTAGTCCGGGGTGGAGGAGCGACAAGAAGTTCCTGGAGCGCCTAGGGTTATAATTACGGCTATCGTGCAGTCGAGCGAGGAGCCTGGGTCGTGGCGATGAGGGTGCGGGAGTTCGCGAAGACGGTGGATCACACCCTCTTGAAGCCAGACGCTACGGAAGGGGACATTGCCCGATTGTGCGAGGAGGCGGCCCTGTACCACTTCGCCGCGGTGTGCGTGCCGCCGGGCTACGTCCGGCTCGCGTCGCAGGAGCTGCGGGGAGCGGACGTGAAGGTCGCGACGGTCGTCTCCTTCCCCTTCGGCTACGACGCCACCCCGGTCAAGGCGGCGGCCGTGCGCGAGGCCATTTCGGCAGGGGCCGTGGAGCTCGACATGGTCATGAACGTCTCCAGGTTCCTCTCGGGGGAGTTTGACTACGTCGCGGACGAGCTCTCCACCCTCGTGCAGGAGGTCAGCGTCGTCGCCATGAACAACGGCCTCAACGACGTTGTGGTGAAGGTGATCATCGAGACCGCGTACCTCACGTACAAGATGAAGCGGCTGGCGACCCAGATCGTAGCTGCGAGCGGCGCGGACTTCGTCAAGACCTCGACGGGCTTCGGTCCCGCAGGAGCCACGCCCGAGGACGTCGCCCTGCTCAGGGAGGAGGCGCCGGAGGGTCTCGCAGTCAAGGCATCCGGAGGCATCCGTACGCTGGAAGACGCCCTCGACATGCTCAACGCCGGCGCTTCGCGGCTCGGCATGAGCTCCAGCGTTGCCGTAATGGAGGAGGCTGAGGGTGGCGGTCTACAGGAGTAAGGGGATAGTATTGCGCTCGATCCGCTACGGCGAGGCGGACCGTATCCTCGACCTCTACACCCGTGACGCGGGGCTGGTCTCGGCGATCGCGAAGGGCATCCGGCGCACCAGATCCCGCTTCGGCGCTCGTCTCGAGCCGCTCTCGTGCGTGGACTTCGTGGCCTACCATGGCCGCACTCTGGACACCGTCACCCAGGCTGAGGTGCTGCGCAGCTTCCACGGTGTGCGCGAGGACCTCGCCCGCTTCGAGGCCGCCGCGGGCATGGTCGGGAGCGTCCGCGCCCTCTCGGGCGGCGACGAGGCCGACCGCCGCGTCTTCAACCTCCTCTACAATGGCCTCGACGCCCTCGAGCGCGGCGACTCGGGCTTCGATTCCGTCGAGGCCGCCTTTGGCCTGAAGCTCTCGATGCTGGCTGGCTACGCGCCCCAACTCGACGACTGCCTGAGCTGCGGCTTCAAGCTGAACGAGGCACCGGAACCATTGTACTTCGCGCCGAACCACGGGGGGGTGCTCTGCCCGGAGTGCCGCACCGTTACAGGCGACACGTTCCCGATGCCCCCCGGTACGCTCGACCGGCTCAGGATCCTGATCGAACACCCCATCCGCGAGAGCCTCTCGGAGAACGGGCCCGGCGAGGGCGTCCTCCGTGTCGTCCGCGCCCACGTCCTCGCCCACGCCCCCGGCCACTCCATCTCCGGCGGGGTCCGGATCAGCGGCTCCAGACGCCTCGCATGAGCGCCCCCGCTACCTGGGCCTGCGAACACAGCGCAGGCCGCCAGAGACCCGAGTCGCCCGACGGCGTCCGCAACGATTTTCAGCGAGACCGGGATCGCATCATCCACGCCAAAGCTTTCCGCCG
>JARDZQ010000061.1 GCA_029240775.1 Rubrobacteraceae bacterium
CGCTACTACATGGAGCCCAAGGGCCACATCGTGCTCGACAAGTACCCGGGCGAGTGGGAGGTGATGCCCTCCTACATCGAGGAGCCCGAGGCAGCTGCGTGCAAATGGGTCTCTATCCGCGAGGAGAACCGCGCCAGGTTCGACCTGCCGACCGTCTTCTCCATCCTCATCTACACCCATCCCGAGACCGGTTTCCCGCTCGCTATCTGCGACGGCAGCTACCACACGGTGATGCGTACCGGCTCCGCGGCGGCGGTTTCCGCGAAGTATCTGGCGCGCGAGGACAGCAAGGTGCTCGCCATCGTCGGCGCCGGGAACATGGCAGAAGGGACTTTAGCAGCCTGCAACGAGGTCTTCCGGTGGGAGGACGTGCGCGTCTGGAGCCGCTCGCAAGAGACCCTCGACAAGTTTGTAAGAAACGAGCAACCGAAGTACGAGCGGTTCGAGATCCGGGCGTCTACAAACCTCGAAGAAGTCGTGCGCGGGGCGGACGTCGTCGTCACCGTTACGCCAGCGAGGGGTCCGATCGTCGAGAACGGCTGGATCTCCAAGGGCACCCACATCGCCGCCTTGGGAGCGGACAAGGAGGGTGATCAGGAACTGGACCCCAGGATCCTCAAACGGGCCCGCATCTTCGTCGACGACATCCGACAGTGCCGGACCGACGGCGAGATCAACGTTCCCCTCCGGGAGAGCGTGATCTCCGAGGACGACATCGCGGGCGAGATCGGTCAGGTAGTCGCCGGAAAAGTCGCAGGACGCACTTCGGAGAGCGACATCACCGTCTTCGACTCGACCGGCTTCGCCCTGCAGGACTCCGCGACTGTCCCGCTCGAGTACGAGCGTGCGCTCGCCGCGGGGGTCGGCGTTGAGAAGAAGATGATCTCGACCTGACTCAGTAACGGCCCACGAGCAGCCCGCCGTCCACGACGAGCACCTGTCCGGTAATGTAACGGGCGCCTTCGGAGGCTAGAAATACGCTCACGTCGGCGATGTCTTCGGGCTCGCCCACCCGGCCCATGGGAATGAATTCCCCGGCCCTTTCCAGACCCTCGGGCCCAAGCGAGTGCTCTTCGGAGAGCGCCTGAGCCGTCCGTATGTAGCCAGGCGCGATGCCGTTGACGCGTATCCCGTCTCGGGCCAGCTCCACGGCCAGGCCACGCACGAGGCCCACCACGCCGGCCTTGGCCGCCGAGTACTGGACGTGTTCGTCCCACCCGTAAGCGACGCCCATGATCGAGGACAGGGCTATCATGTTTCCGCGCCCCGCCTCTCGCATGGCGGGGGCTGCGGCCCGGCACACCCTCATTACCCCTTTGAGATCAATCTCGTGCGTATGGTCCCACTTCTCGTCGGTGAGCTCCGCGAGCGGCACCCGGTGAGCGATACCCGCGTTGGCCACCACGGTGTCGAGCGGGCCGTACCGATCCTGGACCGCCGACACTACGGAATAGGTCTCCTCAGTGTCCATGACGTCTAGGTGATGGTACTCGGCCTCGCCGCCCGCAGACCCGATGTCGTCCGCGACCGAACGTCCCTCCTCTTCGAGTATGTCCGTCACTATGACCCGATAACCCGCGCGGGCGAAGGCGCGAGCCGTAGCCGCGCCGATACCGATACCAGCGCCGGTGACCAAAGTCGTGAGCTTCTCGGGGTGCTCCATAAGGTTCCGCTACCTCGGTAAGGTGCCCGATTTCTACAACATCACGTCGCCGGAGTTGGGGCCGAGCGTCTGACCGACGTAGAGCGCGGCTCCGTCAGAGACGAGGAAGGCGACGGTCTCGGCTACCTCCCAGGGTTCCCCGAAACGCCCCAGGGGTAGTTCGGCGGCCTTGGCGTTGCGCCACTCCTCGGAGAGGCCGAGGACTAGCTCGGTGTTTATGGGTCCGGGCGCGACCGCGTTTACCCTGACTCCCTGCGTCGAGACTTCACGGGCCAACGACTTTGTGAGGCCGATGATCCCGGCCTTGGCGGAGCTGTAGTGGCAAAGCTCGACGCCGCCGATCTGACCGAGTTGGGAGGCGACGTTTACGATGATGCCGCTTCCCCGCGAGAGCATCTCGGGCAGCAAGGCGCGGGTGCATAGGAACGTGCCGCGCAGGTGCACGGCGATCATCCGGTCGAAGTCCTCGATCGTGAGATCTACGAACCGCTTCTGCTGCAGGAACCCGGCGTTGTTGACGAGGATCTCCGGGGAGCCGTAAGCCTCTCGAGCCGCGACCACGATCTGTTGTACCGCTTCCGGGTCCGAGACATCGCCGGGGGCAGCCGCCGCTTCTCCGCCCGACTCCTTTATCCCGGCGACGACCTCGTCGGCGGCTTCACCTCTCAGATCGTTGACGACGACCCGCTCGCCTTCCTTCCCGAGCTTCTCGGCGATGGCGCGTCCTATACCGCTTCCCGCCCCGGTAACCAGGGTGACCCGGGAGCGTCCCGCCGTCATCGACGCCCTCCTTTCACTTGCTCACGCTTGCGAGGGACGAGCCAGACCCGACTCGCCCCTGCCCTTCTTCTCGCGTTCGCAGCGTCGGTCACCGCGCACGGCTATGCAGGCTCTTCCACCACCTCGGCTTGGCGCGGGTCCTTCACGTCGCGGGTGCCCAGCATGAGTACCCCGGAGAGGATCGTCGCGATCCCACCGCTGAGGAACGCCGCGAGGACCATGTTATTTCCGGTCGCGGTAAGGAACGCGGTCAGCAACGCTCCCCCGACGATCGCCCCGATCGGCCCCATGGCGTTGACGAAGGACGCCCCCGTGCCGCGCACCCGGGTCGGGAACGACTCGCCCATGAAGAACAGCAGGGCCGCGTAGGGCCCGATTATGAAGAAGAGCCCGACCGTGTACATGGTCAACACGAAGCCTTGCGAGTCCGGTCCGAAGAGCATGAACGTGTAAGCAAGGCCGGATATAACCCAGCCCCCGGCGATGGTCAGGCGTCGCCCGATGCGGTCCCCTACGAACCCGTGGCAGAGGTAGCCGATGTAAGCGGCCGCGTTGGAGACTATTAGAACGGTCAGCGCGCTCCCGAACGAAACCCCCTTGCCCTCGGTGAGCACGGTGGTTCCGAGGACGGCGAAGACCTGGATGCCGATCCAGTTCGTCAGGAAGGCTAAGGCGAGAAAGATCGTGTGCCTTCTGATGTCCGGCTCGAAGATCTGCTGAAGAGTGGTCTCCTGGACGTGGTGCACGTCTATGTCGAAGTGCCGGCCGAACTCGACGGCCTCTTCGTGCCGGTTTTCTTTCTCGAGCTGCCGGACCCGCTTCATGGCCAGAAACCTCGGTGACTCCTCGAGCCTGAAGCCGAGAGCGGCGACTATGAGCGCCGGTACGGTGGCAAGCATGAAAACGCCGCGCCATCCAACGGTCCCAAGCAGCAGCGCCGTGAACGCCGACGCGAGCAGTACGCCTATCGGCCAACCACCCTGTATGAAGGCGTACACGAACCCCCGGCTCTTCCGATTACCGTAGAGCTCGTTGAGGTAGCTGGTATTCACCGCCTGCTCGGAGTAGCCGAGACCGGATATGGCCCGGATGACCGTAAGCCAAACCGCGCCAAACGCAGCAGGGGTCAACCCCGTCAGGAGGGAGCTCAAGCCCGTACCGGCGGTGGTGATGATCAGGGATCTCTTTCGACCGGCGTAGTCGATAAGCGGCCCCACCAAGATGGCTACAAAGAAGGTCCCCACCGCCACCAGGGTCGCGACCGCGGTGCTCGTAGCCGTCGCCCATCCGAAGTCGTCGGCCATCCTGGGGAGCAGCGTCCCGAACATGATGTAGTCGTAGACGCAGACAACCCAAGCGAGGAAGGCTACGATAGAGGGGTAGATCAGTTCACGCGTAGAGAAGGTGGTCCGGATCCCCTCTATCGGTCGTCCGGCAGAGTCCCCGCCACCCTGATCTGTTCGTTCAGCCATCTGAGTCACCCTCCTTGTCCGCTCGCGTGTCCCCTACGACCCAATGATCCAACGCTCGGCGCCCTTTCCACGTGCCGCATGGAGCCTCCCCTAGAGGCACCATAGCCAACCCCAGATAATTTGTCAAACAAATACCGTCGGTTGTGGGCGCGCCGCACCGTCCCTCCCGGTTTCATCGGTGCTTTATCGCCGTCGGGTTCTCTGAAGCGGGTCATGGAACGGGAAACGAGGAAAGGTCGCACAGACCAAGAATACTGGCGCATTTATGGTGGAGGGTCGGTTATCTCAGATATAGTATGGTGAACACCCCGAAGGGAGTAGTTGCATGACAGGGGACGGCCTGGACAGGTCTCGCAAGGCTGGCAAGACCTACAAACGGATAGTCGAACACATTCGGGGTGAGATCTCTTCCAAGAAGTTGCGCCCGGGCGACAGGCTGCCACCGGAGGCTAATCTGGCCCGATCCCTCGGGGTCAGCCGGCCGACCGTGCGGGAGGCGCTCAAGGTTCTGGAGTCTCAGAACGTTCTGAGGAGTTCGACGGGTCCTACGGGCGGGACGTTCGTCGAAGCCATAGACGGGGCGGGCGTGGCAGAGTACCTGAAGGACTCCATATCTCTACTTCTCGATGTGGACGAGCTCACGCTCGAGGAGTTGTGGGAAGTCCGGGAGGTTACGGAAGTGACCGCGGCGGAGCTGGCCGCCGTGCGACGCACGGAGCAGGATATGTTCGTCATCGAGAAGACGGTGGAGATGGACGAGCTCAAGGAGGGTGTCTATATAGTCTCGGACATCTCGTTCCACAGAGCCATTGCGGAAGCCTCCAAGAACAGGATGCTGAGTCTGTTCGCGGGTTCTATCCACATGACCTTGAGGACGCTGGCCGAGCGCTACATCATGCCGGAGGACGTGTTGCCCGAGGTCAAGCGGATCTCCCAGCAGCAGCACCGCCTCATCTACGAGGCCATCTCAGACCAAGACTGGGCTCTGGCCGCGACTCGAATGCGGGAGCACTTACAGCTGTCTTACGGGGTTTACGAACGGGCTATGCCCAGAGGACGCTCGGGCAGGATCGGCAAGCAGCCGCCAGCGGGCGATGCACGCCTCGGCACGGGCCAGGTTGACGCCCCGCGGCGGTAGCGACGCGTAAGGGAGAGATCGAGTTTGCCCACAGCCCGGACCCCGTACCTGCCTGATCGGCCGCTGACTCAGAGAACTCTCGGCACGTCTCTCTCCGTGTTGAGAGATCCAGGATGACCGTGGAAGAGCTGGCAACCTCGGTCATTTCGTACGCCTTGTGGCCCTTGCCAACCCTCGCGATAGTAGGCCTCTGGGTTGCCGCGACGATGGACATCGTGCGTAACAGACACGGTGAGGCGTTTACGAACGTAAAGTTGGTGTGCATGGCTACTCTCGTTTCCGTGGTTGCGGTCATCGCCATCGTAAGTGTCGGCGCGGTCTTCGGCGCCCAGTGGTCCGAAGCCGTATCGAGCGTGGCAACTTCCGACGGGACTCGAACCAACGAGCAGGAGATGGACCCGGCGCGCGCCTACCTCTTCAGCTTCGGTCTGGAACACGCTTCTTACTCATCACCCGCCGATCCGAGAAACTTTGCAAGCCCGACATCACAATGACGAGCTTGGGAACCTTTCGATACCGGCGGCCTTGGAGCTGACTCCGCAGAGCCAACCCCTAGATCGCTGACTCTTCCCGAAGCCTGGGGGAACGCCCACCACCGCGAGGCGTAGCCAGGTCGTCACGAACCGCAGCAGGACTTTGTAGGAGACCGCATCGAGGAGCCAACCGCGGGGAGAGACGGCTGGCTAGTTACTCCTCCTGGCCAGATACACTCCGACGAGGATAATCGCACCGCCGATGATCTTCTCGATCCCCAGTATTTCGCCGAAGAAGACGATGCCCGAAGCGACCCCCGTGACGGTGATCAAATACTGGTAGACGAGGACCCGGTTGGCCCCGATGCGGGAGACGCCAGTTTGCCACGCCGAGAAGGAGAAAGCGGTGGCCAGGACCGCCGAGAAGGCCACGGCCGCCCACGCTCCGGCCCCGACGCTCTCCCACTCCAATCCGCCAAGATAAGGGGAAGAGAGCAGCAGGACGAAAAGCCCCCCGAAGAGCAAGGAGTAGGTCGCTACCGTCAGCGGCGAGTGACGCTCCAGCACGGGCATCGAGAGCACAGTGTAGCTCCCGAACGCCATCGCCGCCAGGAGCACGAAGAGATCCCCGGCCAGGCTCGTTCCCTCGGCCCCGAGGCCCTCGTAGAAGACAATGCCGACGCCCAGGATCGAGAGTCCCACCCCCACGATGCCCCTCCAGGCGGGCCTCTCTAGCCCGAGCAGCAGGCCAAGGAGGAGCCCCCAGATGGGGGCTGTAGCGAAGATGAGGCCAGTGTTGGCGGCGCTGGTCATGCTCACGCCGAAGGTGAAGGCCGTCTGGCCGACCGCCACCCCCAAGCACCCCAGACCCGCTATTGGGAGAAGGTCCTTCGGTTTGAGCCTGTCCGCGGGTTCCAGGATGCGGAGAAGGCAGATCATCAAGATACCGCCCGCGGTGAAGCGAAGGGCTACGATGAGAAGAGGGGGCATAAACTCTGCAGCGTACTTCGTCGCCGCGTAGTTGGCGCCCCAAAAGACGGCGGCCAGTATCAAAGAGACCTCCGTAAAGATGACCGCCTGATTCTGGTCTGTCACGAGACGGGATTGTACGCCCGGACCGCGACGAGCACACCGAGACCGGAAGCGCGGGTGGGGCTAACGAGGGCAGTTCCGGCGCGCGATATTCCGGACAGTCCGGTTGTGAACCGGTCGAAAGGCGCCCAACGGAGAAACGCCATCTGGATCGTTGCCCTCCTCTGGACAGCGAACAACGAGGAGGCGCCGTAGGATACAGGTTGGGTAAATCCGGGGATCGAGCTTCTCGCGGGTCGGAGCACGGTGAGGCCGCAAGACCGGTCTGTCCTCGCACCGCTATCAATTGGTCAAGTTGGATGAGGGGAATGATCAATTTCGCTCAGGGCGCCACCGCTGTATTTAGGTACGATGGCCTTCAGAGAGCCTGAAAAAATACTGGAGGTTCATCCCCCATGGGTGCAGATCATCGCCGTGCAGTCCCCTCGCACCGAACCGCTGACACACCTGGCGCCCAGTTGGACCGCGGCATTCAGGAGGAGTACCGATGACTGACGAGCCCTTCGACCTCACCGTACCGCCGGACCTGGCGCACAAGCGGCAGACGGGTCCTACCCGGACCCAGCGTCCGATCTACATGGACCTGCTTCCACCGTGCAACCATGCCTGTCCGGCAGGGGAGAACATACAGGCGTGGCTCTCCCTCGCCACCGAGGGCCTCTTCCGGGAGGCGTGGGAGACCATTCTCCAGGACAACCCGCTGCCGGCGGTGCACGGACGGGTCTGTTATCACCCCTGCGAGACGAGCTGCAACCGGGGGCGCCTGGACGCGCCGGTGAGCATCCACGCTATCGAGCGCTTCCTCGGCGACAAGGCCCTGCAGGAGGGGTGGGTACCGCGCGTTGACGTGCGGCCGACCAGCAAGCGGGTGCTTATCGTCGGCGCAGGGCCGAGCGGCCTGTCGGCCGCCCACCACCTCGCCCTGATGGGGTACAAGGTCGAGATCCACGAGGCGGGGCCGATGGCGGGCGGCATGATGCACTTCGGCATCCCGGCCTACCGGCTGCCGCGCGACGTGCTCGACGGAGAGATCGAGCGCATCCAGAAGATGGGCGTCAACTTCGTCCTGAACCACAAGGTCGAGAACCTGAAGGAGGAGATCGAGGAGGGCGGCTTCGACTCCGCTTTCGTCGCCG
>JARDZQ010000062.1 GCA_029240775.1 Rubrobacteraceae bacterium
CGCGACGCGGCTCCCCGCCTCGACGTCGAAGTCCATGCCCTTGAGGACCTCGCTGGCCTCGTCCTCGTAGGCGAAGTGGACGCCCTCGAAGGTCACGCGGCCCTCGAAGAGGGGGGCTTGACGGGCGTCGGGAGCTTCCTTCACGGAGGGTTCCGCGCCGAGGAGCTCGATGATCCTCTCCCCCGAGACGAGCGACTTGCCGATCTGGTTCGCCTGCCGGCTGAGGGCCCATAAAGGAGAGAGAAAGAGCCCGAGGTAGGCTATAAAGACGGTGAGCTGGCCGACAGAGAGGGCGCCGGAGAGCACCTGGAGGGCCGCGAAGTAGAGGACGAGCGCGGTCCCGACGCCGCCGACCAACCCGAGCAGGATGCTGAACTTGGCCTCGATGAGCGAGGAGTCCACGCTGGCCCTCAACGAATCCTCGCTCTCGGTCCTAAAACGCTCCAGCTCGTCGTCCTCGCGGCCGAAGATCTTGACGGCCCGGATGCCGGTCACCGCCTCCTGGATGACCGAGGCGATGGCGCCCTCCTTCGTCCTCACTACCCGCATCCGCTCGACGAGCGCGCTCCGGTAGCGCCTGACCGCGAGAAAGAGGAACGGGACGGAGAGGAGCGCGAGCAGGGTTAGCTGCGGGCTCATCCAGACCATCACGACGAGCATCCCGAGCAGGATGAAGACGGAGGACCCGATCTCCACGATCGAGTCGACGAGCAGGGTCCTGACCTCCTTGACGTCGCTCGTGACGCGCGTGATCGTATCTCCGGTGCGCTTCTTGCCGTGGTAGTCGAGCCCGAGGTCGTGGACCCTCCTGTAGAGCGCCTCGCGCATGTCGAAGACGGTCTCCTGGCCGAGCTTCTGGAGCAGATATCGCCTGAAGGCGGAGAGACCCCGGCTCGCCGCGGTTATGGAGACGAGCAGGAAGGCTACCCCCGCCAGCAGCAACGCCTCGCCGGAGAGGCTCTCGGGCCAGAAGCCGGGCAGCTGCTTCCTGTCGTTCAGCACGTAGTCGAGCGTGAGTGCGAGCGGCCACGGCTGGGCGAGGCTCATCCCCGTCTCCACGAGAAGTAAGAACAGCGCCAGCAGGAGCCCCGCGCGCCGGGGACCCAGGAAAGGCGTGAAGTTGGCCAGCGTCTCCTTCGTGCGCCCGAGCCTGGCGCGCAGCTCGATCAATCGTTTCACACAGATAGGATACCGCACGTCCGGCGTTTACAATGGGTGAGCAATACCCCCCTGAAAATCGGAGGATCAGTGACGCGAAGAGTGCTGGCAGCCGTCGAAGACCTGCTGTTTAGGAGCAAGATCTCCGAGACCGCGGCCGCTCTTGGCGTCGAGGCCGCCTTCCCCCGCAACCCGAAGAAGCTGCTCGAGGCTCTGCGAACCTCACCGCCTGACCTCCTCGTCCTCGACCTCAACTCCTCACGCTTCGAGCCCCTCGAGCTGTTACGGACCGTGAAGTCCGACGAAGCGCTCCGGGATGTCTCCACCGTCGGCTTCCTCTCGCACGTGCAGGGGGACCTCGCGCTGGCCGCCCGCGGGGCTGGATGCGACCGCGTGATGGCGCGCAGCGCCTTCGTCGAGAACCTGCCGCGCGTGCTCTCCGAGGACAGCGTTGGCTGAAGGCGAAGCCTGGAAGCGCCTCCGCAGCGAGAGGCTCCTCGAGACCCCCTACTTCGCTCTCCGCTCAGACAGGCTCCGCCTCCCCGGCGGCGCCGTGAAGGACCCCTACTACGTCGTCGAGCGTCCCGACGCCGCCATAATCTTCCCGCTGACAGGGGAAGGCGAGGTCGTCCTCGTGCGCCAGTACCGTCCCCCGTTAGAACGTATGGAGCTCGGCCTGCCAGCCGGGCTCGTGGAGGAGGGCGAGAAGCCGGAGGCCGCCGCCCGCCGCGAGCTGCTCGAGGAGACCGGGTACTCGGGAGACCAATGGGAACCTCTCGGCTCTCTCGCCTCCTCACCCAGCCTCAAGGACAATTGGGCCTACCTCTTCCTCGCCCGCGACGTCGAGGAGTCGGCCCCGCCGGCCCCCGACGAGCACGAGCTGGTCGAGGTTGTCAGGGCGCCCGTGGGAGACCTACCTGGCCTGATCCGGTCCGGAGAGATAGTCAGCTCCAGCGGCGTAGCCGCCATCATGCTCGCCCTCGAGCGGCTGCGGGAAGAGCCGTGAGCGGGGATTCGCCACGGTTCTCGATCTCCGACCTCGACGAGAAGGTCATCCGGCAGGCGGCCGAACTCCTCGTCGAGGGGTTCAGAGAAGATTGGCCCGAAGCCTGGCCGGACATGGACGCCGCCCTCCGGGAGGTACACGAGGCCCTCGGAGAGGACCGTATCGCTCGGGTAGCCCTGGACGGGAGCGGCGCGGTACTGGGCTGGATCGGCGGCATCCGCTCCTACGGCGGCAACGTGTGGGAGCTGCACCCGCTTGTCGTGCGTCCGGATCTCCGGCGCCGCGGCATCGGCCGCGCGCTCGCGGCGGATCTGGAGGAACGTGTCGGGGACCGCGGCGGCCTCACGCTCTGGCTCGGCACCGACGACGAGAGCGGCATGACGAGCCTCTCGGGCGTGGATCTCTACCCGAACGTGCTGGAACACCTGGCCAACATAGAGAACCTGCGCGGCCACCCGTACGAGTTCTACCAGCAGCTCGGCTTCTCGATAGTCGGGGTCCTGCCCGACGCCAACGGACCAGGCAAGCCGGATATCTACATGGCCAAACGTTGCCGTTACAGCCAATCTCGAAACGATTGACCTCGCCTTACTCGAGAGAAACACCCTGGGAGTTCCGGGACAAAAACCCTCAAGCTGAAAGCCCCCGAAGGGGCGTGCTAGACAGGAAGGCAAAGAAAGAGCCCGGAGCTTGAAGCCCCGGGCTCTCGCTAACCGCTGTGCTCTAGCAGGTGAAGGAGCTGCCGCAGCCGCAGCCGCCCTGGACGTTGGGGTTGTTGACGGCGAAGCCGGCGCCCATGAGGCCGTCCACGTAGTCGAACTCTGAGCCCATGATGTACGGGACGCTCATGGCGTCTATCAGGACGCGCACGCCCTTGGTCTCGAAGACCTCGTCGTCGTCGCCGATCTCGTCGTCGAAGTAGATGCTGTACTGGAAGCCAGAGCAGCCACCGGGGCGAACGCCGATGCGCAGCGCGAGATCCTCTTCTCCCTCCTGCGCCATCAAAGCCCTGACCTTCTCCGCAGCGTTGTCGGTGATGCTGACTATGGTCTCCTGCTTCTGGTCCATCAGCCCTCCCGGGGATGAGGTAGTTCTTCTCTGAATATGGGAATTATTACACCGCTCCCTGGATAGTTCAACGGCGGGTTAGTGTGCGGTAGACTGCGCGCGACCTCCCGCGAAGCACTTTGAGGAGGCGTGTCTTCCCCGCCGAAGCGGCCCTCTTCGTCCGCGCGAGGAGCGAGGCGGGGTTGAAGGCCGCGAGCATCCTGCGCCAGCTGGGCAGGCGCTCGTAGGCCCGCACGGCCCTCCTGTACGCCCGCGCGACGTGGCCGGGTCCTTCCTCGCGCGGGGCGGCGTAGAGGTGGTCCGAGTACGCCCGGGCAAACTCCTCCATCGGTCCTTCCTCGACGCCGGCCGCCCCCGCCAGGAGCATTATCCGCTCGGTGGGCGTAAGGGCAGGCGAGTCGGCTATGGCGCTCCGGCCGGGCGGCAGCCCGTCGCGCAGGCGGCCGGTGAGGTCCCTGTAGAGGTCCTCCGGGCGCCCGCGGGCCAGGAGCGCCCTCTTGACGAGCGGGACGGCGGCCATGAAGAAGACGGGCACGAGCAAGAAAAGCGGCCACGGTCTACTCGCCTCACGCTTGCCGGGGCCTGTCGAGGTTTCGTCCTGAGGAGTCTCCTCCTGGCGTTGCAGCTGCTGCGCCTGCTCGCCCTGCCGCCTCTCGCCCAGGACGGCATCAGCGCCGAGGTTCTGCTGCCCGGTCGAGGGGATATCGGGTCGCGGGGCGTTGGCCTGCATCGCGGTGGGCATCGAGAAGCCGGGGGTGGGGTCGAAGGGGTACCAGCCGACCCCTGGGAAATAGGCCTCGACCCACGTGTGCATGTTGCCCCCGGTCACCACGTACTCGTTCGTCCCGGTCTCTCGCCCTGAGGTGGAGCCGTAGACGACCCTCGAGGGGATGCCGGACTCGCGCAAGAGAAGAGCCATCGAGGTGGCGAACTGGGTACAGAAGCCCTCCCTGCCGTCGCCGAGGAACTCCTCTATCGCCTTGTCCGCGCGGCGGTAGCTCACGTCGAGGTTGTAGGTAAAGCCGCCGTCGTAGACCAGGTAGCGCTCGATCGCCCGCGCGGTGTCGTATGGCGTCTTGGGGTTGTACTCACGTTGTATCTGCTCCGCGGTCTCGGCGACGATGGGCGGGCTCTCGGAGAGCTGGAGGAAGTTCTGCGCGACCTCAGCTGGGTAGGCGGTGTCCGCGTTCCTGAGTTGCCGGGCGGTGGGCTGGGGGATCTCCGAGATCACCGTGTACGAGCTGTTCTCGGCCAGCGGCTCGTCCAGCGACCAGGACCCGTCGGAGTTCTCGATCGCGAACCCGTCTGAGGTCGTGAGGATCTTGTACCCCCCGAAGAGGACGTCGGTGCGGGCGTCCAGGATCTCGAACCGCTGCCTCACGGTGGTGGTCTGGATGCCGGGTGCGATCTCCTCGCCGTCGTCGATCTCCGGCTCGGTCGTGTCGATCCAGCGTGCGCCGTCGAAGTAATCCAGGGTGCCCCCGCGCCACAGGAGCGGCTCGGGGCTCTCGACCCGCATGAGCTCAGCCTCCCTGCCCGCAGTGAGGTAGTCCCCGACGTCGGCCTGAACGTCGAGCCTGCTCGTGCCCCCGGTCCCGATGCGCGTCCAGTCTATGAGACCGGCGCTGACCGTCGCGTCCGAGAAGGGCATCCTGGGCACCAGCAAGACGAGCACGACGACCGCCACGCCCGCCAGGGTTCCCGCCAGACCGGGTCTCTCGCTCCCCCCGTAGAGGAGCAAGGCAACGGCGCACACGAGAAAGACGGCGAAGAAAGGACCCGCTCCGTCCTCAAAGCTTATGGTGCTCAGGACCCCGATCGTCAGGCCGAACACCCCGATGGAGATGACCGGGCTACCCTCGTACAGCGTGGCGGAGGTGGCGAAGGTGGCCACTATCATGACCACGGGGATGAGCGTGACGAAGAGGCCGGGGTGGAGGTCGTAGGGTACGGGCTCGACGTACATGATGGTGAACGCCTCGAAGAGATCGCCCCCTATCCTGAAGAACAGGTCCCGCCACCCGGAGAGCGAGAAGAGCGGCGGCAGCCCGTAGGTAGCGAACAGGGTGTAGAGCACCGTCGCCGGGAAGAGCAGCACGAAGCGGTACTTCCCCGCCGAACCCACGAGCGCGGCGACGAGCGCTGCGAGCAGCATCGCCCAGAAGGCCCCCCCGCCGAGCGCGACGATGGAGGAGGGCTCGAACCAGACGTAGACGTCGCCTGTGAAGAGGATGGCGAACGCCCCGCCGGTCGCCAGCGCCGCCACGTAGAGGGGAGCCCTCGCCCAGGCCACTAGACCGCCCCCCTCGCGGTGGTTCCGGAGAGGGTGGGCACCCCGGCCGGGTGGCTCACGACGCGCACCGCCGCCCCCGCAGCCTCGACCCGGTCGACGAAGCGCAGGAACTCCGCCTCGCGGCTCTGCGCCGCGCCCCCTGTGCCGGGCGGCGTACGGTAGGTGTGCGTCGCGATCGCCACGACGACGACAGAGAGACCAGCGCCCCGCAGCCTGCGGACGCCCGCAGGCAGGTCCTCGTTGCGGGTGCGTGAGATCAGGACCACGCCCTCCCCGAGAGCGTCTTCCTCGGCGAGCACAGCCTGGCCGAGCCTGCGGGCCCCGTCTGCCCGCGCTGTCGCAAGCAGCCTCATCGCCGCCCAGTAGGACGCCTCGCCGGAGCCGAAGGCGGTGGTGTTGCCTGCCCCGTCCGCGCACACGAGCCTGAACGGCAGCCGCTCTCGCGCGAGGCGGGTGAGCACCGAGGCCGCCACCGAGACGGCGTCCTCGACCTCCGCCTCCAGGGCGCGCAGCCCCTCGCGGCGCAGGTCCAGGGCCACCGCATAGCGGCGCGGCGCCTCGACCGCGAACTCCTTGACGTAGAGTTCCCCGGTGCGCGCCACGCTCTTCCAGTGGATGTGCCGCCTATCGTCGCCCCGACGGTATTCCCTGAGGCCCGCGAACTCGTCGCCCCGCTGCCCGCGCGAGCCCCTGGCGCCGACCTCGACGTTCCCGCCGCGGATCGGGAAGTCGCGCAGTTCGTGGACCTCGGGGTAGACGACCACCTCCGTCTTCTCCCCGAACCTCCGGACGAAGCGCAGAAGCCCGAAGGGGTCCGTGACCCCGACCTCTGCGGGTCCGAGCTCATGGACTCCCCTCTTCGCGAAGTAGAGGGACGCCTCGATGGTGGTAGTCTCGTCCCCCTTGAGGGGCGGTGCCTCGAACACGCGCGGCTCGGGCAGGCGGTCCGCGAGACGCACCCCCGACGAACCGAAGCGCGAGTCGTTCGAGAGCAGGAGCCTTATCCTGGCCGGGCTCCCCGCCGTGATGCGTACGCCCGGCGGGAGCGCGCGGGAGAAGCGCAGGCCCCGCGAGCTCGCCCATCCGAGGACGAGCGCCACGAAGGTGAGGGCCAGCAGCGCGTAGGCGAGCTGGTGGAACTGGGTGGTCCCGATCAGACGCGCTACGAAAAGCACGAGGAAGCCGACCAGGAGCGCCTGCCACCCGCGGGCCGTGGGCCTGAAGGCGAGCCGCGAGGCTCCGCCCAAAGCCTCTACACCGCCTCGGTCACGGGCACGGAGCCCAGGATCTCTCGCACGATCTCGCCCGCCGCCGTGCCCGCGTCGCCGGAGCCGCCGGTGGGGATGATCCTGTGCGTCAGGACGCTCATGGCCATCGCCTTGACGTCGTCGGGAGTGCAGTAGGAGCGGCCGCTCGCGGCGGCGCGCGCCCTGGAGGCGGCCCGGAGCATCCGGCTCGCGCGCGGGGAGGCCCCGAGGTACACGTCGCCGTGCTCGCGCGTCGCCGAGGTTACGGAGACCACGTACCTCAAGACCGCCTCGCTAGTGTGGATCTTCTCTACCAGGAGGCGCATCTCCTCGAACTCCTCGAGGCCAACCACGGGCTCGAGCTCGGCTGCCGGGTCCCTGCTGAGCTTCAAGAGGTCCATCTCGGACTCCTCGTCCGGGTAGCCGAGGTCCATCTTGACCATGAAGCGGTCGAGCTCCGCGTGCGGCAGCGGGTAGGTGCCCTCGTGCTCTATGGGGTTCTGGGTCGCCACCACGCCGAAGGGGCGTGGCAGCCGCCGCGTCTGGCCGTCCACCGTCACGGAGCCCTCCTCCATCGCCTCGAGCAGCGCGCTCTGCGTCTTGGGGCTGGCGCGGTTGATCTCATCTGCAAGCACGACGTTCGCAAACACAGGCCCCGCCCAGAACTCGAAGGCCCTCTCGCCCTGGTTGTAGACGTTGAGGCCGGTCACGTCCGCCGGTAGCAGGTCCGGGGTAAACTGGATGCGCCGGAACTCCCCGCCTATGGAGCGGGCGAGTGACTTGGCGAGCAACGTCTTCCCCACCCCGGGCACGTCCTCGATGAGCACGTGCCCCCCGGCCAGCATGGCCACGACCGCCAGAAGGACCCCGTCGCGCTTGCCCGAGACGGCGCGCTCGACGTTGCTGGCGATGCGTCCTACCCGCCCCGCGAAACCGTTGTAGTCCAAAGATGCCTGCCCGTAGCTAGATGACGATGACAATAGCTGATAGCTGAGTGCTGAATGCTGACGGCTAGGAAGCCGCCAGGCTTCCCTCTCCGTAGAACTGCTCGACGTAGCGGCGCTGGATCTCGTTGAGGCCGCGCGAGTACCAGACCATCACGACGTACTCCTTGGGCGTGCTCTTGGGGTACATGCCGCACTCCATCGGGAGCCGGTTGCCCTTGCGCGCGTTGCACTTGGTGCAGGCGGTGACCACGTTGTCCCACGCGTTCGTTCCCCCGCGCGAGATCGGCTTGACGTGGTCGCGCGTGAGGCGGTCGCGGCGGCCCAGGTCGTCGCGGTGCTTGCCGCAGTACTGGCACTTGTAGTTGTCGCGGGCGAAGAGGATCGCGTTCGTCACGTGGCGTCTGAGGCGACGCGGGATCTCGACGTACTTGATGAGCCGGATGACGAGCGGATAGGGGTACTCGGCCCTCTCGGACCGGAACTTTCGCTCCAGGTTGGCCTCGACGATCTCGGCCTTCTCGGAGACGACGAGGACGATAGCCCTCTTGACCCCTACCAGGGCCACGGGCTCAAAGCTGGCGTTAAGCGTCAGGCATCGTGCCACGGCGAAATTCTAACATAACGGAATGCTTGTAAAGGGTGAAACCGCATACTTTGGCGGTTTAACGCAGGTTTTACGCCCGGAGACCCGCCGACCCCCAACGGTTAGTTGCGTCCGAAGTACTCTTCCCGCGGCCTCCAGGAGAGCCCCAGACGCGGCGCGGGGGCGGAGTCGGCGAGCTGCTGCCGCGCCCTGGTCATAAGGCTCGCGATCTCCTCGAACTCCTCGGGTGAGAACCAGAGGGTGAGATCCCCCTGATGCAGCGTGACCTGACCCATGGAACAGCGGACCACCCGGGCGCGAACGCCCTGCGCCAGCTCACCGTAGCGTGCAGGACTGCGTACCGCCTCCGCGAGCACCGCGGCGAGGTCCAGGAACTCCGCGAGAGACATCCTGAGCCCCAGAGACCCCCACAGGACGCTCACCACCCCGTCCGCTCCGCGTACCACCCTGCGGCGCACGCTGTACGCCGCCAGCACCGCAGCTTCCAACCTGGGCTCCTCAGCCAACGACCCCCACCGTTCCGTCTCTATTGAGAACCATTCGCAGCAGCGATCATACTTCATGCGGGGAGCACGGTTCAAGCCCTCTGTGGCCTACGGTCCTTTCGCGAACCGCTCTAGCGCTTGCCCAGCTCGCCGTCCAGCAGTAGCAGGGCGGCGCTATCCTCGCCGGCCATCCTGAGGCGATCGACGATCTCGGTTGCGGACTTCTCCTCCTCGACCTGTTCGGTGACGAACCAGTTAAGCATGACCTGCGCCGGGAGATCTCCCTCCCGCACGGCGAGCTCGTAGAGGCTGTTGATGCGGCCGGTGATCTCCTTCTCGTGTTCGAGGGCCTGCTCGAAGGTGTCGAGCGGGGAGCGGAAGGCGTAGGGTGGCGCCTCTATGGCCTGAAGCTCGGCGTGCTCGCCGCGGTCCAGGAGGAAGTCGAAGAACTTTATCGCGTGCTCCAGCTCCTCCCTGCTCTGTCGGCGCATCCAGTGGGCGAAGCCGGTGAGGTTGGCCACCTCGAAGGAGCCAGCCATCGAGAGGTACAGGTAGGCGGAGTAGAGCTCGTGCTTGATCTGCTCCCCCATCGCGTCCCTGACCGCGCCTTTCATCGGCGTCTGCGCGCTCTCGCTCATGCTGCTCCTCTCTGGTTGGCACCAAATCTTTCGTGCCATATATTACCAGGTGGAGTGTCTGGTCTCCTAGGGTTGTGCCCTAGTTGGCCGGGTCTTCGGGGCTTCCAGCACGGCCTCGAGAATCGGGCCCGAAGACCCCCGGAAAGGGTCTGCGGCCGGCAGCCCCGTCTCGTCGGCGACTGCTGCCATGAACTCCCTGGCCCCGGCGTCGTCCAGGCCCCTCGTGTTGGCGCTCACGGCGACCACCGGCGCGGGCTTGACGAGTGATGCGACCTCCTCGTAGAGGCGAGCGGCGCGCGCGACGGCAGGGCGTGGGACGCCGGCGAAGACCTCTTCGTCCTGGGGAGCCACGCAAAGGATTAGGCAGTCCGGACAAGAGCCGTGCAGTAGGCCGAGCGTTACACCCGAGTAGGCCGGGTGGCCAAGGGAGCCCTGGCCTTCGACCAGGATCAGGTCCGCCCCCCTGTCGGCCGCCTCGAGCACGAGCTGCTCCGAAGCGCCGGCGATAAAGTCCGCGACCACGGCGTCGACGCAGACGCCCCAGCCGGCGATGATGATGCCCGTCTGCCCCGTGGCGACGAACTCGGACCTTACACCCGCCTCTCTCGCCGCCCGCTCTATCTCGAGCGTTGCGGTCATCTTGCCTATGGCGGAGTCCGTCCCGACCGTGAGCGCGACCTTTGGCTGGACTCCAAACCCTTCACCGGAGAAGAGGGGTAGGTCCCGTGGCGGCTCGCGCACGTCCCAGACCTTCCCACCGGGAAACTCCGGGGCGAAGCGCTGGTGCAAGCCGCTCACGATCTCGAGTCCCGCGTCTGCCGCCTGGCGTAGCGTCTGCATCCACTCCTCGGGCAACCGCCCACCGGCCGGGGCGAGCCCGACCAGGACGGAGGTCGGGGAGGGCGCCTCCTCCAGAGAGCCGACTATCGGGGCGTCGCGCTCGAGCTCGGGCATGACATCGAGTACGCTGCGGCCCGCGAGCGTCGAGTCGATCACGGCTACGACCTCGTCTTTGCCGTAACGGATGAGGCCGTGGGCTGTCTTGGCGTGGCGGTTGGTGAACCAGCCTTCGGCCAGGATCGCGTACCGGCGCTCAGGGACTTCGGCCGGTATCACCGCGGCCGCACCCCGAGGCCCGGTTCGTCGGAGAAGATGAGGCGTCCCTCCTCATAGCCTATGCCTTCGAAGGGGTCGTCGGCGAGGAGCATCGCACCGTCGAGGTCCACGAGGTCCACGAGGCCGGAGATGTGGGCCGCAGCGGAGATCCCGAGCGAGGTCTCGACCATGCACCCGAGCATCACGATCATCCCCAATGCGCGGGCTGTGTGGATCATGGCCAGCGCTCCCCGTACCCCGCCGCACTTGGCGAGTTTGACGTTCACCCCGCTCACACAACCGGCTAAGCCGGGCACGTCGCCCGCGACTATGGCGCTCTCGTCGGCGACGACCGGCACGGGGTGGGCGGCCTCGGTCGTTCTTCGTAGCGCCTCGGGCCCTGCGGAGGCCGGGACGGGCTGCTCTATCACACGCACCCCGAGGCTCTTTAGCTCCGTCGCCACATCCGGAGCCTCCTCGGGCGAGAAGGCCTCGTTCGCGTCCACCCAGAGCTCTGCCTCCGAAAAGGCGGCCACCGCCCGCACCGTCTCGACGTCCCTCCATCCCCCCACCTTCATCTTGAGGATCGGGAAGGAAGAGAGCCTCTTCGCCTCCTCGACGGTGGTCTCCGGCTCCGCTATCGCTAGAGTGTAGGCGCTCGTGGGCTCGGGACGGGCGAGGCCTAGGAGCCTGTAGAGGGGGACGCCGAGCCTCCTGGCGGCGAGGTCGTGGAGCGCGGCGTCGAGGGCGGCGCGCGCGGTCGGGGGCAGATGTTCGTTCTTCGCGAGGGCACCCTCGATGTCCCAGGGGTCCGGGATCTCCACGCCCTCCAGCGCCGCCGCCACCCCTCCTGCGCTCTGGCCGTAGTAGCGGGTTGGGGCGGCCTCGCCGCGGCCCACGACGCCCCTCTCCTCCAGCTCGAGGATCACACGCTCGAAGGCGTCGGCGGAGCTGCGGGCGATGGCGAAGGTGCGCTCGGTGAGCACCGTCACGATCCGGACCCTCGTCTCCAAGTGCTCCCCTCCAGAGAGATCTCCGACCACCGCATTGTAGCGGTACCGAGCGCAGCCGTCCCGGCCGAGGGGGCCGCAGAGGCGCGTGTAAAAAGTGCGTTAAAAGCATGAATTGGAGAGGCGCAGAACCTATACTTCGGTTTGCTTCGGTCGGACGAGTCAGGAGAGGCTTACTTTGGATTTGAATGGTGCAGAGATCCTCATAGTCGAGGACGACGAGGTCATCACGAGCACCCTCGCCTACAACCTCTCCCGCCACGGCTTCGGGGTGAAGTCGGCCACGACGGGTGTCGAGGCACTCAGGCTCGCCCGCAAGATGAGGCCGGACCTGATCCTGCTCGACGTCATGCTACCCGGCGAGTCGGGTATAGAGGTCTGCGAGCGCATCCGCGAGCGCGATCAGGGCGTGATGATCGTGATGGTCACGGCCAGGGACGCCGAAGAGGACAAGGTCCGCGGCTTCGAGGCCGGCGCCGACGACTACGTGACCAAGCCTTTCTCCATGAAGGAGCTGGTCGCCCGCATAAACGCGAACCTCAAGAGGAGCGAGACTGGCCAGCGGGGCAAGGTACTAGAGGCCGGCGATCTCCAGCTCGACACCAAGAACTACACCGCCCGCGTCGCAGGAGAGCCGCTGGACCTGCGCCTCAAGGAGTTCGAGCTCCTCGCGGCGCTAGCCTCCGCCCCCGGAGAGCTCAAGAGCCGGGACGAGCTGGCCAAGGAGGTCTGGGGGCACGCGGGCGTCGGCTCCTCACGCACCATAGACGTACACATACGCAGGATCCGGGCCGCCCTGGAGGAGAGGTCCTCCTACCAGTACATCCACACCGCCCGCGGCCTCGGCTACCGCTTCGAGGCGAAGGACCGGGCCGGGCTGGGCGTCGGACCGTCAACGTAGAGCCATGCTCAAAAAGCGCGAGGAGGCCGACCACGTCAGCCCCGACGAGTTGCGCCGGGTCAACAAGATCCGGCGCGACTTCGTCGCGAACGTCTCCCATGAGCTGAAGACCCCGGCGACGAGCCTGAGGCTCCTCGCGGAGAGCCTGGAAGAGACCATAGACGAGGACCCCGTCCAGGCCCGCCTCTTCGCGGCGCAGCTCAGAGCGGAGACCGAGAGGCTCTCGAACCTGATCACCGACCTCCTCGACCTGACGCGCCTGGAGAGCGAAGAGAAGGTCGAGAACCCCCTTCCCGTAGACGTGCGCAGCGTCCTGATGACCGTGCTCGCGCGCATGAGAAGGGTCGCCCGCAAGAAGAATATTACCCTGCAGTGGAAGCGCTTCGGCAGGGCCACCCACTACACCGTCCGCGGGGACGAGACCCAGCTCACCTCGATGTTCACTAACCTGGTGGACAATGCTGTGAAGTACACCCCGCCGGGTGGTCGGGTGGAGGTCACGGGCGGCCTGGAGGGCTCGGAGATAGTCATCCGGGTCTCCGATACTGGCATCGGCATCCCGGAGGGGAAGCTGCCGCGCATCTTCGAGCGCTTCTACCGCGTGGACAAGGCGCGCTCCAAGGTGACCGGCGGGACGGGCCTGGGGCTCTCCATCGTCAAGCACATAGCCGAGAACCACGGCGGCAGGGTAACCGTCGAGAGTACATCAGGCGAAGGCTCCACCTTCACCGTCTACCTGCCGCGTGGCTAGGCGCCGCCGGGTCCATGCATGGCTCGCTGGGCACTCTTCACGTGAAATACGCATGGAACGGGTGACGATAGAGCACAAAACCGTGGCTGGGGTTCGCGACCGTGACCCTGATCCCCTTCGTAGCCGGGCTCATCATCTACTTGAGTGGGCGAGCGCTCCAGGTCGACTACGGTCAGCCCCGAACTCTTCGAACACCTCTTTGCACCCCGACCGGATGTCCGCCCCGTAGAAGGCCGCGCCCCCAGGCACGTTTTCGCGCCTCCCGCGCGAGAGGTCGTCCGCGACCGCCACCTCGTGACCATCTGCGAGCAACGAATCTGTTACGTGCGAGCCCATAAACCCGGCGCCCCTGCAACGAGAACCCTCACGCCTCTGCGGGGACCAGGTGACGCGCAAACCATTCGGCGGCCAGCCGTGCGACCTCCTCGAGCGCCCCGGGCTCCTCGAAGAGGTGCCCCGCGCCGGGTATGATCTCCAGCCGCTTCTCGACGCGTAGCCGCGCGAGCGCCTCCTCGTTCATCCGGATCACGGGTTCGTCCTCGCCCCCGACGATGAGGCCTCGCCCCCGACGATGAGGAGCGTGGGCGCCCGGACCAGGGACAGGGCTTCCCCCGCCAGGTCCGGCCTGCCGCCGCGCGAGACGACCGCGAAAGCGTCGTCGGGGCGCTCGGCTGCCGCGATGAGCGCCGCCCCCGCTCCGGTGCTCGCACCGAAGTAGCCGATGCGGAGGTCTCGCGTGTCCGGGTTCCGGCGCAGCCAATCCGTGGCTCCGGCGAGCCTGTGCGCGAGCAGCTCGATATCGAAGCGGAGGTGGCGGGTCCGGAGATCTACCTCTTCCTCCTCCGCAGTGAGCAGGTCGATGAGGAGCGTCGCGAGCCCGGCCTCCCGAAGCACCCCGGCGACGTAGCGGTTCCTTGGGCTGTGCCGGCTGGAGCCGGAGCCGTGGGCGAAGAGCACGACCCCAGCCGCGCCATCCGGTACGCTCAAGGTTCCTTCGAGCTCTACCCCTTCGGTGGGGATCTCCACCGTCCTCTCTGGTCGCCGGGCCCTCTCGAGCAGCTCGATGACCTCCTCGTCGGAGGTCTGCGAGAAGTCCCGGTACCAGAAACCTATAGCACCGAGGTCCGGGGGCGCCTCCAGGCAGACGAGCTCGTCCACCTCCGGGGCGAGCAGCCT
>JARDZQ010000063.1 GCA_029240775.1 Rubrobacteraceae bacterium
GGAGCGCCACCCCGGCGAGCACCCCCTGGACGACGGCTACGAAGATGAGGCCGCCGAGGTAGCGCGAGAGCGAGACCCCGAAGGCGTCCCACAGGTCCCTGGCGTCCTGCCTGTAGCGCTTCGGGGACGCCTTGAGGTAGGCCGCCTTGACCTTGCGGACGTCCACGAGCAGATACGCCGCGACGAAGAGCACCGCGAAGAGGATGACCCCGAAATTGAAGACCTGGGGGATGAAGACGATGAGGTCCCTGAGCAGGTTCTCGGTGAGGTTCTGGGCGCGGTCGAAGAGGTCCGTGACCAGCTCCCTGCCGAACGCCTCTGGGTCGGAGCCAGGCAGCAGCTCGCGCTCGTCGAGGAAGGCTATGGCGTCGATAAGGAGCCGGTTGGCGCTGTTGGCGATGTCCGGCGTCCTGACGATCAGACGGCTCATCTGCTGCACCAGCAGCGGCACCAGGTACCCGAGCGCCAGGGCCACCATCCCGAGCAACCCCAGGAAGGTCAGCAGTATCGCCGGTCCCCGCGGCATGACGTGCGAGAGGGCCCTCACCGGAAACGAGAGGACCACCGCGAGCGCCGTCCCCCCGAGCGCGACGACGAGGATGCTCGGCGCGGCGTACAGGACGTAGGCGAGGACCGCGACCCCGAGCACCACGATGATGGCCGCGACCCTGGGCGAGACGAAGATAGGCGTGGGTGTCCTCGCCCGCCTCCTCCTACCGCGTCGTCCGCCGGCTCTCTCCGCCCCGCCGCCGGACCACCTGTCTAGCTTCATCGCCCTGAGCCCTCTCGATGCGCGGCCACGAACAGTATTCTAAGCCAAACGGGTGCCACACAACCCCCAACAGGCGGCAGGCTGTGACCGTTCGGTCGTGAACCGATGACCGGACCACTAGATGGCTACGCCTGAGAGAACGGCGCCGGGTCTATGCGCCCGCAAGGTGCGCGCCGCCGTCCTCGCGGGCCAGCTCGAGCGTGCGCTCGTCGAGCGGGGCGCGGGCGGCGCCGTAGCGGAGCGCCGCTTCCGTGGCGAAGGCCTCGATGACCTCATCGACCCCGGCGGCGATACCGGCGCGCTCGAGGCTACCGACGCTCTGCGGCCTGAAGGGGAGGCGCATCGCGCCGTAGACGAGCTCGAGGACTCGCGCCAGCTCATCCTCCCCCGCGACGAGTACGATGCCGCCGACGCTCGTCGCCCGCCGCGTGACGCGCTGCGCGATTCCTACCAGCTTCATCCCGTTCTCCCAGTCTCCCACCCTGATGCTGTGATCGCCTGGGCAGAACTCGTCCCGCACCTCCCCCACCTCGACCCTCGCGCCCAGGCGCGCGAAGGCGCCCAGTGCCAGGGCGGCGGCCTCGTCGTAGCGGTCATGGATGGTGCGCCGCGACTCCGCCGCGTCGGACGGCCGGATAATGGAGAAACCAAAGGTGCCGTAATGAGCGGCGGTCGCCCCGCCGCCCGCGCCCCGCACGAGCACGGGGTAGCCCTCCTCGCGCGAGGCGCGAACGGCCTCCGCAAAGCCGGACCGAAAAGTGTCGCGCCTCGTCACCCCGACGTGGCGGGTGGACGGCGTGATCGAAACCGTGGGACCTAGCTCGCCTGCGGCCACCTGTTCGAAGACGGTCCTCACGTAGCCATAGGCCGTCGTGGCCTCCTCGAAGCGGCCCGGTAGAAGGATCTGCATAAGGTCGGACGGGCTCACGCGCCGCCGCGCTTCGCGGGATGGTCCTTGCTCTCGTCGTCGCGCCGGAGCCACGAGCGGACCAGCAGCGCCGCCAGAAGCGTAACCAGCACGACGAGCAGCGGCATCTCGGGGATCCTCTCGGCAACATCCCCGGCCCACGCTTCCGCGGCGAAGGCGAGGTCGGTCGCGCCGTTCGACTCGTAGAGGCCGGAGAGGGCGCTGGTGCCCTCGTAGGCTATGAACAGCGCCCCGAGCAAGATGAACATGGCGCCCGAGACGAGGTTCGTCGTGTGCACGCGCAAGGTGCCGAGCGGGATCTCCCGTCCCCGCAGCCAGGGACGGTCTCTCAGGTCCAGGCGGTCCCACAAGAGGGCGAGGACGAAGAGCGGGGCTGCCATCCCTGCGGCGTAGACTGCCAGGAGGAGCGCGCCGCGCCCGGCCCCACCCGAGGTCGCCGCCACGGTCAGCACCGCGCCCAGAATGGGACCGGAGCAAAACCCAGCGAAGCCGTAGACGGCGCCCAGAGCGAAGACCGCCCCAGCGGAGTCGCCCCTTACACTGGAGCGCAGCCGGGCCAGAGGGCCGACGCTCAGGCCGCGTCCGAGGAGCTGGAGGATGCCGAACCCTATAAGTAGTCCTCCGGAGACAAGGATCAAGGTCCCCCTCTGGCCGTAGAAGAGCGCGCTCACCAGCGAGATGCCCATGCCGAGCGGCACGAGCGTCGCGGCGAGGCCGAGGTAGAAGAGGCCGGTCTTTCTTACCAGCTCTCCCCCGCCCTCGAAGGCGTAGGCGAAGAAGGCCGGCAGGAGGAGGGCGCTGCACGGGCTCAGCAGCGAGAGCACCCCGCCGAAGAACGAGGCGAGGAGGGAGACCTCGATCAACTTCCCCCCTCGGCCTCTCTCTTGGCCCGCTCTATGGCGTCCTCGTAGACCTCGACGGGCTGCAGGCCCGCGATGACCTGGCCATTTATGACGAACGTAGGGGTGCCCGAGATGCCGCGCTCCTGCCCCTCCCGGAAGTCCTCGGCGACGACCTGTGTGTACCTGTCCGGGGATGAGAGATCCTCTTCGAACCTCTCCACGTCCAGGCCCGCCTCGTCCGCCAGACCGAGGAGCTTCTCCACGGAGAAGCCGCCCGACTGGTTCCGGTAGAGCAGCTCGTGGTACTCCCAGAACTTGCCCTGCTCCTGCGCCGCCCTGGCGGCCACCGCCGCGTTCAACGACTCCTGCCCGAGGTACGGGAAGTCCCGCCACTCTACCCTTAGCGTCCCATCTTCGACGTACTCTTCCACCAGTTTCGGTTCGACCTCACGGGCGAACTTGCCGCAGTACGGTCACTGGAAGTCCCCGTACTCGACCATGACGACCGGAGCACCGAGGTCCCCCAGGGCCGGGGATCCGAGCCGGTACGCCACCTCATCGACGCTGCCCGACCCGCCGGTTTGGGACTCGCGGGCCTGCTCTTTGGTGGGCTGAGGTGGCTCCTGTTGCGAACTCTGCGCCGCGCAGCCGGAGAGGAGCAGGACCGCTGTCGCTATCAGCAGCCAGAGCGGCCACGACCGCTCCGCGCCTCTCACAGTAACCCTGTGCGTCTCAGGCAAGAGAAACCTCCATTGGGGCGCATACGGTAGACAATACGCGGCTCGCGTGCTCTGGGGATCAAGCCCCCTTTATACCCGACGCTCGGCGGGCCGTCAGAGCCAGCCGGTCCTCTTGAAGTTGCGGTAGAGGGCGAAGGATATAAGCGCCATCAGGGAGAGGGCGAGCACGTAGCCGTACCGCCAGTGCAGCTCCGGCATGTAGTCGAAGTTCATTCCGTAGATGCCCGCTATCAGGGTGGGGACTACCACGACGGCGGCCCAGGCGGAGATCTTCTTCATCTGGTCGTTCTGGTTGACGCTCACGAGGGTGAGGTTGACGCTCAGGATGTTCGTGAGTAGCTCCCGAAAACCCTGTGCCCGCTCCGTCACGCGCAGCACGCGGTCCTGCACGTCGCGCAGGTAGCGGCGCACCTCGGGGTCGATCCCGTGCGCCTCCACCACCGCAAGGCGCTCCAGCGCCCCGGCCAGCGGCTGCGTGGCCTGGTGGAACTCGATCACCTCGCGGAAGAGCTCGTAGATGCGTCTGGAGACATCGGGCTTGTTTCCGAAGACTTCGACCTCGATCTCGTCGATGTCGTGCTCGAGGCCAGCAACGACGGGTATGTAGTCCTCCACGATGCGGTCCATGATCGCGTACAGGACCGCGTAAGGCCCCCTGCGGAGCAGGTCTGGTCTGCTCTCGGCCCACCGGCGCACCTCGCCCAGCTCGTTTGCCTCGCCGTAGCGGATCGTGACGACAAAGTCCGACCCCACGAAGGCGTGGATCTCGCCGAACTCGACCTCCTCCCTCTCCTCCACGTAGCGCGCCGCCTTGAGCACCACGAAGACCGTCTCGCCGTAGCGCTCAATCTTGGGCCGCTGGTGGATCTTGAGGGCCTCCTTCACCGCAAGCTCGTGTATCCCGAACTCGCCGGCCACCGAGTCGAACTCCTCCCTGGTCGGCTCGTAGAGCCCGATCCAGGCAAAGCCGCCCCTCTCCCGCCAGGTATCCTGGATCTCCTCGAGCGGACGTAGTGCGTCCCTACGGCCGTCCACGTAGATGGCGCTGTCCACGATCATGGGCAAATGATACGCCCGTCTTCGCGGATGGACAAAGAGCGCGCCGGCCCGGCTAATCCATCACCAGCACAGCGGCGCCCCGGATCTCTCCCCGGCGCAACGCGGTGAGGGCCTCGTTCGCCCTCTCGAGGGGGAAGGACGTCACCTCGGTGCGGACGGGCACCCCTGGGGCGAGGGCCAGGAACATCTCGCCGTCCCTGCGGGTCAAGTTGGCGACCGAGCGCACGACGCGCTCGCCCCACAGGATCTCGTACGGGAAGGTGGGTATGTCGGTCATGTGGATGCCGGCGCACACGACCACGCCCCCCTTCGCCACCGCCCGCAGCGCCGCCGGCACCAGCGCCCCCACCGGCGCGAAGATGATGGCGGCGTCGAGCTCCTCGGGCGGCCTCTCGTCCGAGCTACCGGCCCACGCGGCCCCGAGCTCGCGCGCGAACCGCTGTCCCTCCTCGTCGCCTTCTCTGGTGAAGGCGAAGACCCTGCGGCCCTGGTGAACAGCTACCTGGATAATTATGTGGGCGGAGGCGCCGAAGCCGTAGAGGCCGAGGCGTTCTGCGTCGCCGGCCATCCGCAAGGAGCGGTAGCCGATCAGGCCCGCGCACAGGAGCGGCGCGGCCTGCAGGTCCGGAGAGCCCTCGGGGATAGAGAAGCAGAAGCGATGGTCGGCCGAGGCATACTCGGCGTAGCCGCCGTCTATCTGGTAGCCGGTGAAGCGGGCGTTGTCGCAGAGGTTCTCCCGCCCGGTGCGGCAGTAGCGGCACTCTCCGTCCGTGTAACCGAGCCAGGGTACGCCGACCCGGTCCCCGGGCGCGAAGCGCTCGACGCGCTCGCCGACCTCCTCGACCGTCCCGACTATCTGGTGGCCCGGGATCAGGGGCAACTTCGGATGTGGAAGCTCGCCGTCGACGACGTGCAGGTCCGTCCGGCACACCGCGCAGGCGCGGACCCGGATCGAGACCCCCTCAGGTCCCACCTCCGGTACGGGGACCTCGGCCGCGCGCAGCGGCTCGCCAACCGACTGAAGGACCATGGCGCGCATTGCTTAGCCGCCCTCGAGCCCCGAGAGGACATGAAGGGTCCAGGTGCGAATGACCTGCGCGAAGCTCCGCCTCTCGCCGGCCTCGACGCGGCACTCGTCGCGCAGGGCGGCCAGGGACGCCAGGCTCGTGGGGCTAGCCTCCAGGATCCTCGCGCACTCGGCGAGGTCGAGCCGCGCCACGTACTCCGCGAGCTGGCGCTCTCCCCTGGAGTTCTCGTGCGCCTGACTGAGGTGCCTGCCGATAATGTCTTCTCTTCCCGCGCTGTCGCCCATCATCGCTCTCCTCATCGGGTGCCCGGGATAAGTGTACCGGGGGCCGGCGGCTTTGCATGCTACAATGCGCGCCGTTTGCGCGGATCATTTCGTAGAGCACAAGGAGACGTTTTTCCATGGAACGACAGCGAGTTCTCGTAACCGGCGGCGCCGGTTTCCTGGGGATCAACCTCATCCGGCACCTCATGGCGCGCGGCTACGCTCTCGCCTCCCTCGACGTGGAGGAGTTCGACTACCCCGAGAGGGACCGCGTCGAGGTGATCCGTGGCGACATCCGGGACAAGTCCTTACTGGACAGGGCGATGGAGGGCGCGGACTACGTCATCCACACCGCCGCCGCCCTCCCCCTCTACTCCCCCGAAGACATCTACACGACGGACGTCGAGGGTACGCGCAACGTGCTCGACGCAGCCTTGCGGCACCGGGTCAAGCGCGTCGTGCACGTCTCCTCGACGGCGGTCTACGGGATACCGGACCACCATCCCCTCTACGAGACGGACAAGCTCGAGGGCGTAGGCCCCTACGGGCAGGCCAAGATCCAGGCTGAGATGATCTGCCTGGAGTACCGCGCGAAGGGGCTCATCGTACCTATAATCCGTCCGAAGTCGTTCGTCGGGCCGGAGCGTCTCGGGGTCTTCGCGCTCCTCTACGACTGGGCGTACACCGGGCACAACTTCCCGATGATCGGGAGCGGCGACAACCGCTACCAGCTCCTCGACGTCGAGGACCTCTGCGACGCGATCTCCCTCTGCCTGACGCTCCCGGAGGAAAGGGTGAACGACACCTTCAACATCGGGGCCAGGGAGTTCACGACGATGAAGGAGGACTACCAGGCCGTCCTCGACTACGCCGGCCACGGCAAGAAGGTCGTGGGCTTCCCCGCGGCGCCCGCGATCTGGGGCCTGAGAGTATTGGACAGACTCAACCTCTCGCCACTCTACAAGTGGGTCTACGAGACGGCCTCCAAGGACTCCTTCGTCTCCATAGAGAAGGCCGAAAGGGAGCTAGGCTACGCCCCGAAGTACTCGAACAAGGAGGCTCTCTTGAGGAACTTCCGGTGGTACCTGGAGAACCGGCAGAGGTTCGAGGACTCCTCCGGCGTCTCGCACCGCGTGCCCTGGAAGCAGGGCGCTATCGGGCTGCTCAAGCGCTTTTTCTAGAGCGCTTTGCGGAGAGAACGACCGTTCGGGGAAGAGGTTTTGAGGTCTTGAGGCTTCGAGGGTCCGGGAGTCGGGAACCTGCCCGCCAAGTACCCCCTAGAAACCTGAGAACCTCAATACCTAGAAACCTTGCCCCGCAAAAGGCGCAACCCTTTCGCAAACCGCTCTAGCCTTCGGAGCGAGTAAAGGGCCGTTTCTGCACGATTCGGCGCAGGGACTGATCCAAACCAGCGACAGTTAGCGTATGATACTTGAGCGGGTCGGCGTAGCTGCGCGTTAATCGCTCTTCAGCTGCTTTCACGTCACAAAAGCAAGCCGACCCGCACTCTGTCAGACCCTCCATTGCTCCGGTTACCCGGTGCGAGTAGACGAGGATGCCGACCAGACCGCACAGCAGGTTACCGAGCAGGTTGCCCGGGCCGTGCACGGCGGTCATGTCGAGCGTGATCTCCGAGAGATCAACCTGCAGACCCAGGAGGTCCAGGAAGCTCGGGCCCAGATCGAGGAACAGGATCTGGCACGAGTCCTGCTGGGCGCTGGTGACGTCGGCGGGGACACCGGAGAACTTCTGCGTGACCTGCTGGGTGGTCCCGCCGGCGTGACCCTGAAGGGCACGCCGACCAGCAAGAGCGCGAGGGCGCGCAGCGGCAAGCCGACAGTAGCCTCGGTCTTCATCTGAGTACCTCCTCAAGAGGTGGCTATCACGTCAGCGTATGATCCACCCCCCTGACGAAGCCAAACCCCCTGAGAGCGGTGTTATAGATCTGTTATCCGACGGCCCTAGAGAGGCGGCGTCAGCGAACCGGCAGCAGCCTGATCCACCATCCAGGTGAGGTCTCCACTCTCCGGATTGACGAGCTTCGCAGGATACGCTCGCGGGTCGGCGTCACCCTCGAGGATCTCCCTCAGGGCCCCGGCC
>JARDZQ010000064.1 GCA_029240775.1 Rubrobacteraceae bacterium
AGTCTCGGTCGGGGAGGGCGAAGCCGAGGCTACCATGCTCGTCTTCTTCGCCACCTGGTGTCCACACTGCCAGGACGAGGCCCCGGTCATGAGCGAACTCGAGAGCCAGTACGAAGGTCTCCAGATGGTCATGATCGGCATAGACGGCGAGGACAACCCAGAGAAAGTGCAGCAGTTCGTCGAGGAGTACGATATCGAGAGCCCGGCGGTCTACGATCCCGCTCTAGGTCCCGAGTACGGGGTCTCAGGCTACCCCACTACGTACGTGCTCGATGGGGAGAACCGGGTGGTCGGAGCCCACTCCGGCGAGGCCCCGAGGGAGGTCTACGAGGGTTGGATCGAGGAGGCCCTCTAGGGTGAAGGAGACGCAATGCCCATAGAGTTCAAGGCCGACGGTGCGCGCTACACTTTAGGGGTCGAGGAGGAGCTCCACGTCGTCGACGCCACGACCGCGGAGCTCGCCCCCAAGATCGACGAGATCATGGCCCGCCTCCCCGACGACCTGGCCGAGTTCGTCTCCTACGAGCTCTTCCAGTCCGTCCTCGAGATCAAGACGCCAATCTGCCAGACCGCGGCCGAGGCCGAGAAGCACCTGCGCGAGCTGAGGGGCAGGATCGCTTCGTGGGCCGCGGCCTGCGACGCTTCTCTGGCTGCGGCAGGCACGCATCCCTTCTCGCGCTACAGGGACCAGAGAGTCACGGACCAAGAGCGCTACAGAAAGGTCATCGAGACCCTGCGCTGGATCGCCGAGCGGGAGGTGATCTTCGGCCAGCACGTCCACGTGGCTGTCCCCGGCCCCGAGGAGTGCATCCAGGCCCACAACCGCCTCGCGGAATACGCCCCGCTCCTGCTGGCTCTCTCGGCCAACTCCCCGTACTGGCAGGGGATGGACACGGGCTACGAGTCCACCCGGGTGAAGATCTTCGAGTCCTTCCCCCGCGCCGGGATGCCACCGGCCTTCCCTGACTACGAGGCCTTCGAGAACTACGTCGACCTGATGGTCGAGGCCGGCGCGATGGACGACTACACGTTCTGCTGGTGGGACGTGCGGCCCCACCCGAAGATAGGCACGATAGAGCTCCGCATCCCTGACACCCAGACGAGCCTGAAGCCCGCGGTTGCCCTGAGCGCCCTGACCCAGTGCCTCGTCGCCCGCTCCCTCGAAGACGCGGCCCCGCAAGGCCCATACGACCGCGAGCTGGCCATAGAGAACAAGACGCGCGCCGCGCGCCACGGTATGGACGCCGCCTTCTACGACGCCGACGAAAAGATCACCGTCCCCGCCCGCGACCTGGCCCGCTCCCAGGTCGAGCAGCTCCGTCCCATCTCCCAGGACCTCTCCTGCGAGAACGAGCTGCTGAACGTCCTCGAGATAGTCGAGAGCGGGACCGGCAGCCAGCGCCAGCGCCGCACCTACGAAGAGAGCGGCGATTTCCTGGACGTGGTGGCTTTCCTCATAGAAGGGACACGCCCGGCCCTCGCCGCCGAGGAACAGAGCTGAAGTAGCGTTCAGCTATCAGCCAAGATAAGTGAACGAAGTCGAAACCCGGAGGCTCCTGCTGCGCCGGTGGCGGAGCGAGGATCTGGACCCTTACGCGCGCATCTGCGCCGACGCCGAAGCTATGCAGTACATCGGCAGCGGCGCTCCTCTCACTCGGGAGCAGAGCGAGGCGCAGATCTCTCGTTTCGTCCGCCACTGGGACGAGCACGGCTTTGGGTTGTGGGCCGTGGAGCACAGGACGTCCGGCGCGTTCGTCGGCTTCGTCGGCCTTGTTCACCAGGACGAGTGGATCGAGGGCGAGCACAAGACCGAGGTGGGCTGGCGGCTCGACCCCGCTTACTGGGGAAGGGGTTTTGCCACGGAGGGCGCGGTGGCGAGCGTGCGCTACGGGTTCGAGGAGCTCGGCCTGGAGCGGATCATCAGCATCATCCAGCCCGCGAACGCGGCCTCGCGGCGCGTCGCCGAGAAGGCTGGGCTGACCCCACAAGGCGAGGTCCGCTGGCGGGGCAACGACGTGATCTGGTACGCCATAGACCGCGAGGAATGGTGTAAGCCAGAAGCTGAAGGCTGACCGCCGAAAGCTATTCCTCGAACCCCAGGCTCCACGCCCGATCCAGATCGTAATTCGAGTAGGCGCGGAAGGCCACCATCGTCTCGGTGCGGGCGACGCCGGGGACCTGGGCTATCTTCTCGGGGACTATCTCGGCGAGGCGCTCGAAGTCCGGGATGCGGACCACGACGACGAGGTCGTAGGGACCGGTAACGGAGTAGGCCTCGGTGACACCCTCTATGCCCAGCATCGCCTGGGCCGCCTCCTGGACTCTCTCCCGCTCCGTCCTCACGAGCACGATCGCCGTTACCACGCAGGCCCTCCTCTACATCCCAAAGGTAACCGTCCCGGTGACGGTGTTGTTGTCCGGGTTCTCCTCGTACTTGACCGGACCCGCCTCGACGGTGACCTCCGCGGTCTCGTCCAGCTCGCCCGGCAGGAAGCCCCCCACCTCCACGGTGGCCGTCCCGCCGTTGGCCCGCATCTGCGCGATCGTCGCCGTCTGCGCCTGGCGTTCGGCCCGGGTATTCAGGATGACCTCGACGTCGACGTTCGTCTCGGGCACCTCGCCGCCGTTTACGACGGTGACGAAGAAGATCGGCTCGTCCGAGCCGGTCAGGACGACGTTCCCGTTCGGGTAGAGAGGTTGCCCGGCGACCTCGACGGCCGAGATCTGCACGCCGTGCAGGGCGTTCGGATCGTCGCGGGCGGCCCCGACGGCCGCGGGCGCGACCTTGAAGCCGAGCTCCTCGTAGTCCATAAAGGGTTCCGGCTCGCTCAGGTAGCTCTGGTCGCGTAGCTGGTCCGTCTCCTGAAGGGCGTCCTGAACCTCCGGAAGGTAGTGATTCCTCACGATGCCGTCGCTGAGGCGGAAGTCCTCGACCGCCGCGGCGAGAGTACCCTGGAAGCCATCCGCGTCGCCCGCCCCCTGCGCGAGCTGCTCCGTCGCCCTGGCCCTGATGCCTAGAGCGCTGACCAGGTAATGGTGGGCGTCCTCGAAGCCGGGGGGCACCTCCCCGTTCGTCAGGGCCTGCACATAGAGAGCGTCGGCCTCCCCGGCAACGCTCTGCAAGGCCCCCGCGTCGAGCCGCGCCGGGTCTCCATTCGCCCTTTGCAGGGCGCCCTGCAGTGTCTCGTTGCCCATGTTAGACGACGTGCTCAGCTGGCTGTCCGCGTTCGTCACGTATTTGCGCACCTGGGTCGCCTCCTGGGTCGCCACGCAACCGCGGGCGACGAAGAAGATAAAGCCGAAGGCCATCACCAGGAGCAGGACGGAGCCGAGCATGGTCAGCCAGGCCGGCAGCGCCCTCTCGCGGCGCTTCCTGGGGCGGCGGGGCTGCGACCTCTTGGGTCGCCCCGAGGGTCTTGCGCGGCGAGACTTCGGGGCGGACCTGTGGGATCTACGATCTATGCGTGCCCCCTAAGCGGTGTGGGCGAGGGGGGACTCGAACCCCCACGGCCTCTCGGCCACTAGACCCTGAACCTAGCGCGTCTACCAATTCCGCCACTCGCCCGCCCACGGCCTCTCGGCCACTAGACCCTGAACCTAGCGCGTCTACCAATTCCGCCACTCGCCCGCGGGCCCCCTCCAAGGAACCGTCTTGAGACGCCTGGGATTGTACCAAGCCCGGGGCCACAAGGCTAACGCCCCGTTAAACGCCCTGCGGCCATTAGTATCAAAGGGGTGGCATAGCCTATACAATAAAACCCCGACGGTGGCCGAGACGCGCTACATCGAGGGACAGGGGCGATACGAGCTGGCCGAGATGGTCGGGCGCGGCGGCTTCGCAACCGTCTGGCGGGCCAAGGCCATAGGAGGACCGTCGCGCGGTGGCGACGTCGCCGTCAAGATCATCCCCGTCTACAGCGCCGGCGAGCGCTCGCGAGCTTTGAGAGAAGGCCAGATCGCCGAGGGCTTGCGCCACAAGAACATAGTCGAGACCCTGGAGGTCATCCCGGGCGACCACGAGATCTACCTGATCACCGAGTACGTGCGCGGGATGCCGCTGGACGAGGCGGCGAAGACCTACGACATCGATGAGATCGTGGACGCCCTCTCCCAGATCCTCGAAGCCCTGGTCTACGCCCATGGCCAGGGGATAATCCACCGCGACATAAAGCCGCAGAACGCCCTCGTTGACTCCCGGGGGCGCGTGAAGCTGACGGACTTCGGGGTCGCCTACCGTGCAGGCGACACGCGCCTTACCCGCGTGGGCTTCGCCGTCGGCACCCCTGGCTACATCGCGCCGGAGATCCTGGACGGCGCTGACCCAAGCGCGCTTACGGACATCTACGCCGTCGGGGCGACCGCCCGCGCCCTTCTGGCCCACCAGCCCTACGAGCCGCCCCCGCGCCTGCGCGAGTTCGTGAACAGGGCAACCTCCCCGAACCCTGCCCACCGCCCCCAGAGCGCCTGGGCCGCCCTGAAGCTCCTGACCGGGCGCAAGGCCCCGTCCGGCAGCGTGCCAGCCGGGCGCAAGTCCCTCGACGAGGTCCCCTTACTGTTCTCGGAGAGCGCCCTGCGCGTGATCAACGGCCTCGCCGCAGGCTACCTCGGCTTCGTCCTCACCTCGAGCCTTCTGGGCCGGAACGGCGCGGAATCTTTGGGGATAGCCGCCGGCTTCGGGGTGGCGGGCTACCTGCTGCCGCGCCTCGCCGCTTTGGGGGTGATAGTGGCGCTCGCGGTGGCGCTTCTGCGCAACGGCGTCGGCCTCGGGTTCGCGGTGCTCGTGCCAGCGATCGGCGGGGTCTGGGCCGTGGGTGTCGGCTCCCTCAACGGGGACATCGGCCGCTCACCTCTGGGGCCCATGCTCGCCGTGCCGCTCGCCCTCGTGGGCCTCGGTGCCGGCCTGCCGCTCCTCTTCGGCACGCTCATGCGACCTTTGGGGGCCGCCCTCTCTTCGGCCGCCGGGGCGTTCGTCCTCGTGGGCTACGACCTCGCGGTGGAGGACGCGCGCGTCCCCTACTCTGGTGTTATCTTCGACCAGATGCCGGCGACGTTGAGCATCCCGGAGCTCGTAGCCTGGGTGGGAGCGATCCTGGATTACGTCCGGGAAGACCACCCCGCCTTCCTGCTTTTGTTCGTGTTGTGGGCGGCGATGGGGCTCGCGATCTCGCTCGGGGAGTGGACCGGGCGGTGGCTCATCGGGCTCAGCGTGGCGGTGGGGGGCGGGGTACTCGGATACGCGCTGGCGGTCTCTGAGACATCGAGGGCCCTCTCGGATGCTGTGATTTCCCTCGGGCTCGCAGCTATAATGTATGCGGTGTTGCGGTATCTCGTCGCGAGGGTGAGAGGGTAGGTTTCTTTGGGCATCCTCAAGAACATCGAGAAGCGGATGGAGTCGCTCGTAGAGGGCGTATTCGGTCGCGCTTTCAGGCGCCAGATCCACCCCGTAGAGATCGCCAAGGCCCTCACCAAGCAGATGGACGAGGGCCGGATGGTGAGCATCTCGCGCACCTACGCCCCGAACGACTTCACCGTTCATCTCTCCGAGGAGGACACGGAGTCCATCCGGGCCTACCAGGACGCTCTCAGGGACGAGCTGATCCAGTACGCCTCGACCCACGCGGAGAACAAGGACTACCACCTGATGACCCCGCCCAGGGTCCGCTTCGAGACGGAGGACTCCCTGCGTTTCGGCGAGTTCGGCATCACCGCCAAGCTGACCGGCGGGGACGGCCCGCGCGAGAAGGGCGCCCCCCAGGACACCTCGGGCCAGACGCGCATCTTCCGCACCGAGGATACGGGCGGCGTGGCGCAGGGAACCTCCGCCATCTCCCCCGAGGAGGCCCAGCAGCACGGGCTCGCGCGTGAGGTCGTAGAGGTAGTAACCAAGGACGGGAGCTTCCCGCTGGAGGGGCGCGGGCCGTGGACTGTCGGCCGCTCGCACGAGAACGACATCGTCATCCCCGACCCGAACGTCTCGAGGAAACACGCCCGGCTCTCGCGCGCCGACAACGGCTACGTCGTAGAAGACCTCGGCTCGACCAACGGCACCCTGCTGGACGGTGCGCCCATAGACCGCGAGCGCATAGAGAGCGGCGACGAGCTGACCTTCGGCCAGAGCACCGCCCGCTTCGTCCGCCGCATCGACTCCCCCGGGGAGGGCGAGAGGAATCCTTCGGGCGCCGGGAGGCGTTAAGACCATGCTCGAGCTCCAGGTGCCGCTCCTGGCGGCGAAGGCGCTGCTGTTGCTCTTGCTCTTCGCCTTTATCTACGCCGTGATGCGGCGGGGTATCGGAGATCTGCGGCGGGTCCCGGACGACGAGCCCTTCGAGCCCGGAAGGGCTCAAGACGGGCGCGGAGCCTACGCGCCACGCGGCCCGGCCCGCAACGGCTCCGAACTCGTCGTGGAGGACTCGGAGATCCTGGCGCCACAGACCCGCTTCTCGATCCACGACGGCGCGACCAGCATCGGGCGCTCCTCGGCGGCCGACATCGTCTTGAAGAGCGACGACTACGCCTCCGGTCGCCACGCCCAGCTCACCCGCCACGGGGGCCTCCTTTATGTCGAAGACCTGGGCTCGACCAACGGAACGTTCGTCAACGGGCGCAAGACCGTCGGCGCAACCCCCTTGAGGCACGGGGACACCGTGCGGGTCGGCTCGACAACCTTCCGGTACGAAGAGTAAGCTCTAGGGCTATGCTGTTCTTAGAACCCTTCGGCGCCACCGACGCGGGAAAGGTCCGTGCCAACAACGAGGACGCGCTCCTCGTCGGCGAGGGCCGCGACGAGACGCTCTTCGTGGTCGCCGACGGCATAGGCGGCTTCGAGGCAGGGGAGGTGGCGAGCCGCATCGCCATAGACGTCCTCAGGAACCTCGAGCCGGGTGATTCCTTCGAGGCGGCCATCAGGGAGGCAAATCGCCGGATCCTCGCCGTCGGGCGCGGCGACGAGCGGCTCTCCGGGATGGGGACGACCGTCGTCGCCGTGCGCTTCGGCGGCACCCGCGAGGAGCCTGTGGTCGAGATCGCGCACGTCGGGGACTCGCGAGCGTACCTGCTGCGCGGCGGCGAGCTGCAACCCGTCACAGAAGACCACTCGCTCGTCGCCGAGCTCGTGCGCAGCGGGGACCTTACCCGCGCCCAGGCCGCCGAGCACCCTCAGAAGAACCTGATCACCCGGGCTTTAGGCGCGGACGAAGAGGTCGAGGTGGACACCGCGGTCCTGCCGGTGGAGGCGGGAGACCGGCTTCTCCTGTGCTCCGACGGCCTCACCGACATGGTTGCGGAGGCGAGGATAGCCGAGATCCTGGCCGACTCCCCCGACGATCCCGAAGGGCCTGCGCGGGCCCTGGTCTCCGCAGCGCTTGACGCCGGTGGATCGGACAACGTCACCGTGATCGTCGTGGACGTGAAGGAGGAACCCCCGCGCGCGGAGCGCTCCGGCGACACCCACGAGATGCCCGCCGTCGCGCGCTCCGGGGACAGGAGCCAGACGACCGACCGTCCGCCCCCGCAGCGGCCCCGGAGCGCCGAGCCCCGGGGCAGAGACCGTGCCCCCGGACGCCCGAAAGCGGCGCGCAGGAAGCGCAAGAGGGTTGGTCTCAGGAGGTTCGTGCGGGGACTCGCGGCCGTGCTGATCGTCGTCATCGCCCTGACGCCCGCGTATCTGTGGGGATCGAGCCGGTACTTCCTCGGCCTCGAAGACGGCGAGGTGGTGGCCTACCGCGGGCTACCCTACGCACCTTTGGGCGTCGAGCTCAACACGGAGTGGCGCAGGACGGGCGTCGAGGTCTCGGACGTCAAGACACCCTACCGGGATCCGATAGAGAACCACACGCTCTACACCCGGGAAGAGCTCGATCCCGTCCTGCAAGACCTCGGCAAGTAGCATGACCCAGCGCGCCACCAGCCCCATGATCCTCGCCCTGCTCATAACTTCTTTAGGGTTTGCGACCCTGATCTTCGCGCAGGAGGCGGCCAGCCCGCCACTTATCTACGGCGCCTACTACACCGGGACACTCTTCGTCCTCTACCTCGGCGTGCGGCTACTTCTCCCCCACTCCGACGTCTTGCTCCTGCCGATAGTAACCATGCTCACCGGCATCGGGCTCGTCATGATCTTCCGCCTCACCTACGACATCGAGGGTGCCGAGAACCTCGCGACGACGCAGGCGATCTGGATCCTGGTCGGAAGCGGGGCAATGTTCATTATCGTGCTGTTATTCCGCAACTACCATCGCCTCTTTGACTACAAGTACCTGCTCGCCTTAGGCGCGGTCGCCCTTATAGCCTCGACGTTCACGCCGTTCGGGTACGAGGTGAACGGGGCGAGGCTCTGGGTGGCTATTGGCCCCGTCAACTTCCAGCCCTCCGAGTTCGCTCGCATAGCGCTCGTGATCTTCTTCGCCGGCTACCTGGCCGAGAAGCGCGACGTCATGACGGCGACGAGCCGCACCGTCCTTGGCATCCAGATCCCTGCCCTCAAGTACTTCGGACCCGTGGCCCTGGTGTGGGCGGCCTCTCTGGGGCTCCTGGTCTTCGAGAAGGACCTCGGGAGCAGCCTGCTGTTCTTTGCCGTCCCCTTGTTCATGCTCTACGCGGCGACGGGCCGCATCGCCTACGTGCTGCTCGGCACCGTCCTCTTCTCCGTGGGCTCGCTCGTGACGTACTTCCTCTTCGGCCACGTGCAGCTCAGGGTGCAGAGCTGGCTCGACCCGTGGGAGGACCCGGACGGGACGGGGTTCCAGATCCTCCAGAGCATCTTCAACATCGCCGACGGGGGGCTTACGGGAACGGGCCTGGGCGCCGGTTTCTCCCAGACCATCCCGGAAGTCGAGACCGACTTCATCTTCTCCGCCATAGCGAGTGAGCTCGGCTTGCTCGGGGCGACGGCGGTGCTCCTAGCGTTTCTGGCATTCGTCTACCGGGGGATCAAGATCTCGCTCCTCGCCGAGGACGAGGCCTCGAAGCTCCTGGCCTTCGGGCTGACGGCGATGTTCGCGCTGCAGACCCTGGTGATCGTCGGCGGGGTGACGAAGGCGATACCGCTGACCGGCATCACGCTCCCCTTCGTCTCCTACGGCGGCTCCTCGGTGGTGGGCAGCTTTATCCTGACCGCTCTTCTGCTCGTCATCTCGGAGAAGGCGGGCAAGCGCGAGGCCGAGGAGACCCTGTACGAGGACGGCGCGTGAACGCGCACGTCAGGAGGACTTTCTACCTCTTCGCCGCAGGTTTCGTGGCCCTGGTAGGCATGCTCGCCTACTGGCAGGTCTACGCCCGCGAGTCGCTGGCCAACAACCCCCAGAACGGGCTCCAGACCCAGAGAGCCCTAGAGACCCCGCGCGGGCTCATCCTGGCCGGCGACGGTGAGACGGTGCTCGCCGAGAGCGTGCGCCGCAAGACGGAGAGCGGCCGCGTCTACGACCGCGTCTACCCAGGGGGGGAGGCCTTCTCCAGCGTGGTCGGCTACTGGAGCACCAAGTACGGGGCCACGGGGATCGAGATCGGGCAGAACTCCGAGCTCTCCGGCACCGCGGAGCCCGCCACCCTTGACGCCCTCATAAACCAGATGACCGGCGGTCCCCAGCCAGGCAACAACGTGGTGCTCACGCTGGATCCGGAGCTGCAGAGGATCGCCTACGAGGGGCTCGCGGCGACCGCCACGGGCCGGGGCTCCGCGATGGCAGTAGACCCTAAGACGGGTGAGATCCTGGCCCTCGTCTCCTACCCCTCCTACGACCCCAACAACATAGACGAGAACTTCCCGGAGCTGGCGAACGACCCGACCACGCCCCTCTATAATCGCGCGACCCAGAGCCTCTACCCGCCGGGCTCGACCTTCAAGGTGATAACGTCCGCAGCCGCGCTGAAGGCCGGGGTGCGCCCCTCGGACGAGTTCTTCGACCCCGGCTTCCTCGATACGCCGGGCTACAGGGTGGTCAACTACCAGCGCAAGGACTTCGGGCGGCTCACCTTCGCCGAAGCCCTGGTGTTCTCCGTCAACGTCATCTTCGCCAAGATCGCCATAAAGGAGGTGGGGCCCGAGCTCCTCTACCAGACGGCGCGGGACTTCGGCTTCGGCGACCCCTACGACGACTTCCCGCTGCCCGTCTCCGCCAGCGACCTCGGCTATCCCGTAGATCAGTGGGTCGAGGGGAACACGGCCCAGATCTCCTTCGGCCAGGACAGGGTCTCCTCCAACGTCTTCGAGATGGGCCTCGCGGCCGCCACGGTCGCCAACGACGGCGTGATGATGGACCCCCGCATCGTGCGGGAGGTCCGCTCCCCCGACGGCATCATCCTCGACAGGCCCGCCCCCAGCACCCGCCACAGGGCGCTCGACGTGGGGACGGCCCAGACGCTCAATGGGATGATGCAGGGTGTGATCACCACGGGCCAGCTAACGGAAGCCGAAGTCCCTGGCGTAGAGGTCGCCGGCAAGACGGGGACCGCGGAGGCCCCGCCGGGCCAGCCGCACTCCTGGTTCGTCGCCTTCGCCCCCGCCGAGGATCCGGAGATAGCCGTCGCGGTCATGGTCGAGAACGGCGGCGAGATCGGACCCCAGGGCGACGCGGCCACCCCGGCTATCCCCATAGCCCAGGACATTATGGAGGCGTACCTGAAGGGTGAGGGTAGGTAAAGCTATAATGCCAAGGTCATGCAGCAGCTCGTAGACAATCGCTACCGCTTGGTCAAGCCCCTGGGCAGCGGAGGTATGGCCGACGTCTACCTGGCCCATGACAACATCCTCGACAGGGACGTAGCCCTCAAGGTCATGAGCACCCGCTACGCGAGCGACGAGGAGTTCGTCGAGCGCTTCAAGCGCGAGGCCCAGAGCGCCGCCGCCCTCTCCCACCCCAACATCGTCTCCATCTTCGACCGGGGCGAGTCGGAGGACGGGACGTACTACATAGCGATGGAGTACCTCCCAGGCGGTACGCTGAAGGACAGGATCATGAGCAAGGGAGCTCTGCCGGCCCGCACCGCCGCCGCCGTAGCGCTCCAGATCGCAGAAGCCTTGCAGTGCGCCCACGAGCGCGGCGTGATCCACCGCGACATAAAGCCGCACAACATCCTGATCACCGAGTCCGGCGACGTGAAGGTGACGGACTTCGGCATAGCCCGGGCGGCCTCTTCCTCCACCATGACCCGTACGGGTTCTATCCTCGGGACCGCCCACTACATCTCGCCCGAGCAGGCGATGGGCGAGCCGGTCGG